>JAPOYQ010000211.1 GCA_026706505.1 Gemmatimonadota bacterium | reverse complement strand
CTGGTAGTCTTGCAGCGCTAATGCTCATAATGAGCCACCCATGTGTCACATTATGTGGGAATGGTACGGCGGCCAGTCTGAGGGCTTTGCTGTCTACGGTGATCTACAGATGCTGAGGGGTGATTCCGAGGCGGCGAGTCAAGCGGCGGCCTATGCCCTTGGCCGCGCTGGGGAGCCCGCTGTGGGGCCGCTTATGGACTGTTTGCGCCAGGGATCGGAACACGTGCGGCGCAATGCTGGCTACGGTTTGGCCGCAGCCGGCCCGGCCGCAGTCGAGGCGCTAGCGCAAGCCTGCATGGACGACGATCTGGACGTGCGGCTAGCCGCGGTCGATTGTTTGGGAGATATGGGTCGGGCGGGTGCCGGAGCGGTGCCGGCATTGCAGCGGTCGCTAAGCGATGCGTCGGACAAGGTGCGGGGACACGCCGCCGAAGCCTTGGGTACCATGGGCGCATTGCCCTCAGCGGTGCTGGAGGAACTAGCTGGAGTTTTGGGCGACGACGACGAATGGGTGCGGCGCAATGCAGCCTTGGGCTTGGCGCGGCTGGGTCCGGCCGCCGAGGCCGTGCAGCCAGCGTTGGTAGCAGCCCTAGACGATCCGAACCGCTACGTCAGCGCCAAGGCTGCCAAGACCTTGGAGCGCATTGGGACGTCGGAGGCGACGGAGATCTTATTCGACTACTTGTTCGCCGCCCGCTGGTGCCCCATTACCACCAAAGATACGCCGTATTAAGAAGTCGGGGCGACCGGCCGGTCGCCTAAGCCTATGCAAACCCCTATTCGCCTCGGACTAATCGGCTGCGGCGGCATCGTCCAACTGCAGCACCTGCCGACGTTGTGCGAGCTCGATACGGTACGCATTGCCGCGCTGGCTGATCCAGACGATGATAACCTAGCTAAAGTCGGTGCGACGACCGACGTCCCGCCCGCCCAGCGCTACGCCGACTACCGCGATATGCTGGCCCAAGCTGCCCTCGACGCCGTCCTCATTGCCACGCCGCACCACCTCCACGCCGAGCAAGTCATTGCCGCGGCTGAGGCTGGCTGTGCCGTCATCAGCGAAAAGCCGATGGCTACCTCGCTGGAGGAAGCCGCGGCCGTGCTAGACGCTGTCGCGCGCCACAACGTCATTTATACAGTTGTCCACAACGCCGTTTTTACCCCCGGTACTCTCCACGCCATTGCGCTCTTGCACGAGGGCGAGCTGCCCGAACCGCAAGTCGGCCGCGCCAAATCGATCTTCCCCATGACCGAGGCCCATCACCGCGCCAGCCCGGCCCGAATCTGGCGGGCCTCCAAAGCGGCGGGCGGCGGCTGCATCGGCGATACGGGGTACCACGAGATCTATTCACTCGAAACCTTGATGTGCTCGCCGGTGCGCTACGTCGAGGCGCGAGTGCAGACGCGGTTTTTCGATATCGACGTCGACGATATGGCGCTCTTGCTCCTCGAACACGAGAATGGAGCCATCTCTACGGTCTCGACCTCGTGGGGCATGGTCGGCGGTGGGGCCGGCGAGCTAGGCAATCTCTGCGAAGTGCACACTCGCGGCGACTGCCTGCGCGTCGTTGGTCGCGGCCGGGCGTTGCATCGCTTCTCGCGGGAGACGGGTAGTTGGTCCGAGATTCCGCTCGACGTCACGGAGCGCAATGTCACCGGCCACGCTGGCTATCTCACCGCTACGTTTGCTGCCCTAGTCGCAGGGGATCCGCCGCCGATCACCGGCGCGCGGGCCTATCACAACCTCAGCATTATCGAGGCGGCGCGTCGTGCCACTCAAGCGCGCCGCGCCATCGACCTGACGGAGCTTTGAATGCGTCCCTATATCGACTGCCACAACCACATCGGCCGCACCATCGACCGCGTGCCGCCGGTCGGCCAAAACACCGCCATGTGCCTCACGCGCTTCGCCGAGACCCACATCCACGCCGCGATCTCCATGCCCACGGCCGTCGGCAGTCCGATTGCCCGCGGCATCGTGGATATTCGCCATCAGAACGAGGTCATTGCCCGCGCCTGCCGCGATTTTCCCGGCGTCTTTCCTATTGGCTTGGCCTTGATTGAGGAGCGCTTTGGCAAGCTGGGCATTGAAGAGGCCGAAAAGGCCATGAGCGAGTTGGGTTTGGTCGGCATCGTCGGCCATCCGCCTATCGCCGAGTGGTGCATCCCCTTCGTCGAGGCCGCGGCCTCCCTCGCGGGCTTCGTCACCCCGCATATCCACAACCCGCTCATCGACCGCATTGCCGCGATGTTCCCGCACTGCACGTTCATTGCCCACGCCAGCACTTGGGCCGCCGAGCATCTGGCCAAGTACGACAATGTGTTTTTCGAGGTCGTTCAGTACCCGGATGGGCCGGGCTCTGAGTGGGATTTCGCGTCGTTGGCCGACAAGGTGGGACGCGAGCGGCTGATTTTTGGGGCCGACTTGCCCTATTACGACTATAGGATATTGCAGAAGGTCATTGAAGAAGCCCCAGTCGACGACGATCTCAAGGACCGCATCGCCTACAAGAATCTCGCCGCGCTAATCGAGCGCTTCAACCCAGAGTGGACACTACCGGCTCACCCTCCGAAGGCCGTGCGCGTTTACGACCCAGCGGAACTGTGGGCCGTCAATCCCGCCAATCCCGCCCGTCTGACGGTTTTTGCCTGAGAGGAGCCCCATGGCTGACCCCAAAATCACCAAGATCGAAAATATTTATTTCGCCCATCAGATCGAAAACATGGGCACCGACTACAATGGTTTTAATCAGGTTTACCAGCAGGGTGCGACGCTGTCGATGACGCCCTGCGTGGTGCGCATCCACACCAGCATTGGCATCACTGGCGAATGCCTCGGCCCTCCAGTGCCCGAAAACGTCGCTCGTTACCTGCTCGGTCGGAATCCGTTTGCCCGCGAGCGGATTTACAACGATATCAAGCGCGGTCTGCGCCACTCTGCCCGCACCGACATCTGTGCCGTTGACGTGGCGCTGTGGGATTTTGCTGGCAAGGTGTACGACGCGCCTATCTGGCAGCTTTTGGGCGGCTGGAGGAAGACCATCCCCGCCTATGCTTCGACCTATCACGGCGACGAAAACGGCGGCCTGAGCACGCCGGAGGCTTTTGCCGACTTTGCCGAGCAGTGCGCGGAGATCGGCTATCCCGCGTTCAAGATTCACGGCTGGGGCAACGCGCCCATTGCCCGCGAGGTGGCCAATGTGCTCGCAGTTGGCGAGCGCGTGGGCGACCGGATGGATCTGATGATCGACCCGGCCTGTGAATACGAGACGTGGGCCGACGCCCTGCGCGTGGGCCGCGCCTGCGACGAGGCGGGCTACTTCTGGCTGGAGGATCCCTATAAGGACGGCGGCGTGTCGATTTTTGCCCCCACGACGTTGCGCGAATTGCTCAAGACGCCGCTTTTGCAGACCGAGCACATCTTTGGTCTTGAACAGCACGTGGACTTCATCGCCCACGGTGGCACGGATTTCGTCCGCGTCGGCACGTTTGAGGACGGCGGCATCACGGGCGCGATGAAGGTCGCCCACGCGGCCGAGGGCTTTGGTCTCGACTGCGAGTTCCACGGCGGCGGCTTGGCGCACCGCCACTGCATTGCCGCCATCCGCAACACCAACTACTACGAATTGGGGCTGCTCCATCCCCTAGTCAAAAACACCAAGCCGCCCGTCTATCCTCCCGAATTCACCGACGAACTGGAAAACGTCGATGCCCAAGGCCACGTGCCCGTACCGCAAGGGCCGGGTTTGGGCGTGGAGATGGATTGGGATTACATTGAAGGGCACAAGCGCGGCGATACGGCGTTTGAGTAGGTTGCCGACAATAACGCATCTGTTTCACTGAAAAATAGGAGAACATCCATGCAGCGACGTCCCTACGGCACTACTGGTGAACATCTCTCTGTAATCGGCTTTGGCGGCATCATCGTCAGCCAAGTGGAAGCGGAAGAGGCCGCCCGCTTGGTGGGACGGGCCGTCGAGCGCGGCGTCAATTACTTTGACGTGGCTCCGTCCTACGGCAACGCTGAGGAGCGTCTAGGACCGGCTTTGGAACCGTATCGCAGCGATGTATTCTTGGCCTGCAAGACGACCCAGCGCACGCGGGCTGGTGCCGCCGCTGAGTTGCGCCAATCGCTCAAGACCATGCGCACCGACCACTTCGACCTGTACCAATTGCACGCCATGACTACGGATGAGGATTTTGCTGTGGCTACTGGCCCCGACGGAGCCTTGGCGGCGTTCGTGGAAGCCCGCGATCAAGGCTTGGTGCGCCATATAGGTTTTTCAGCCCACTCGGCTGAGATTGCCTTGCAACTGCTGGACTATTTTCCATTCGACTCGGTGCTCTTTCCCGTCAATTGGGTCAATTACTTCCAAGCCGATTTCGGCCCCCAAGTTGTGGCTAAGGCACAGGAGCGCGGCACCGCCTGTCTAGCCCTCAAAGCCATGGCTCGCTCGCTCCTACCCCAAGGGACACCCAAACGCTATGCCAAATGCTGGTACGATCCCATTGACGAGCCGGAGCTAGCCGAGTTAGCCCTGCGCTTTGCCCTATCGCAGCCCATCACTGCCGCCCTGCCGCCCGGTGAAGTCCCCCTCTTTGAAATGGCCCTAGACATGGCTAGCCGCCTCGCGCCGCTCACGGATGCTGAAGTGGAGGACTTGCGGGTCCGCGCCGAGGAGAATACACCGCTGTTTGAGTTGGCAGCTACCTGAAAGGAGCAAGTTGTGATTCCATTGGTCAGCACTCTCTGCCAAGGGCCGCTAGGCGTGGCTCAGCTACCGCGTCTGTGGTGGAAAAACCTCCTGCACCAAGCCGGGCAGCTCGACGAGGACTATCCCTTTTGCAGCGGCGGTCTCGATAAATACGTGCTAGAGGTGCTGCGCCTCGACCAAGACAGTGCCTTGCGTTTTTTGTGGGACCAGCGGCCTAACTACCTAGAATTTGAGGAGTGGGTGACCGCCGAAGGCACGTACGAGCCCAATCGCATCGCGCGCTGGAACAAGTCCTTGGTGCCGCGCACCCACTATAGGCCGGACAAAATCGACGAGACCTATGGGGATATAGGCTGGTCGTTGGAGGAGACGACCGAGGTGTCGGCCGTACTGCTCAACTGCCTACAGGACTGGCACCTTTTCCATCGCCGCGTCTTTGCTCGCGTCCTCACCCTCGATGCCCCGGGCCTGTCTGGGCCTGTGGCTCCTACCCTCAGCAGCATCGACCGAGGCCCGTTGGGCATCTGTCAACTGCCGCGCACGTGGCTCAAGACCTGCCTGCGCGCCAGGGGCTGGCTGCATCTCGACTACCCCGATTGCGCCGAGGGCAGCCTCGACCAGCGCTGCTTGCAGACCTTGCAGGTGGATCAGGACGCAGCCCTGGCGTTTCTCCGCGAGGAGATGCCGACCTATCTCGCATTTGAGGACTGGGTGCGGCAGGAAGGTACTATCGAGGAAGAAGCGGTGGCGGCCTTCAATCAGCGCCTGCTCAAGCGCGAGCATATCGCCGCCAAACAGGCCGAGATCCACGCCACCTTGCAGCGTCCTCCGACGTGGACTTCAGGGGTGCTGCTCAATCACTTGGAAGATTGGCACTACGCCCACCAGGGGTTGGTCGGAGGGTGAGCCTTTCTTGGATCACTCCTCCGTTGTAGTCGGCGTCAACAGCGCGTCGATGGGACCGCCCTCTTTGATGTAGTTGATAACTACGTCGCGGATCAGATCCTCTTCGAGCCACACCGACTTGGCAGTCCCGATAAATGACTCGCGCCGAGGTGGCTCGACGACGAAGGAGCTCGTCGCCACTGTATAGAGATGATCGGGATTAATCGCCGTGCCCGCAGTGGTTAGCCGCTCCGACAGTTCGCCGCCGATATCCTTCCCGCGAATCTGCACGATGGCGAGTTGATTGCCGAAGGGATGGATGTTCCAGATGTGACGGGCCGTAATGTTGCCCTGATACAAGCGATTCCGCACGCCTCCTTTGTTGTAGAAGCCAATGTCCGAGCTGGACTGGGTCGCCAAGATGTGCTCTACGAGCATGTACATCTCCTCCTTACTCCAGTCTCGCTCAGTGTGTCCGATGGTGACGTCGACCAATTGGGAGACGCGATCTTCCCATTTTGCTACGATGGCAGCTATCTTGGGGTCCGGCTGTTGAAGTTGATCGTCAGCGGCGGGCACGACAAACCCCTCGACTTTTGTCACTTCTCCCGCATCATGGTCATAGAGCAGTTGGACGTGGCCGACGTGCGATGTATAAGCACCGGCGCGGACGATCGGGGTGCCTCTCACGATCTGAGGAGGACTGAGGACCGTGTGGTTGTGACCGCTGACAATGAGGTCGATGTCGTCCACCGATTCGGCCAAAGTACTGTCAGCAACGTGGCCGGCGTGGGACAGGAGGATGACGATATCGACGTGGGATTTGATCGAGTCAACGGCCGCACGGACGGATGCGATTTCTCCGTCGAAAGTCACTCCTTCGTTGCCTCGCGTCGTGGTAATGTCTCTGGTTTTCTCCGTTGTGACGCCGACGATGCCGACGTGCAGATCCTCTAAGATCAGCGTCGTGAAGGGCGCGTCGGCGATTAGTTCGCCGGCAGGGCTGCGCGCATTCGCGCTCAGCAGGGGAAAGTCGGCGATATCGCGGTAGGCGAGGATCTCGCGCCAGCCATAGTCAAACTCGTGGTTGCCGAGCGTGACGGCGTCGTAGCCGACGGCTGTCATTGCCTCAAAAATCGGTCGCCCTTGAAAGAGGATTGAGACGGGCGTGCCGGATACGCAGTCGCCAGCATCGAGGGCCAGCACCTTTGAGGAGCGGGCGCGTTCGTGGTCGAAGTACGTGGCAATGCGGGCCAGTCCGGCGGCTCGGTCGCCGTCGGGCGAGATGTATCCGTGAAAGTCGTTGGTGTGCAGGACGACGAGGGTATCGATGGCGGAGACTGCGGGGGCAGCTCGCAGGCAGAGCAGGGCCAACACTACGTGGAGGGACGATTGCCAAGTCTTCGGACGGAAAGACGCTCTTGATGTACGTTTCATTTACTCTCCGATCATCGTGGGTTATCAAAGTTTGTGGTGAAGCTAAGGTTGGATTGGAGGCGCGAGTGCGCGGCAGCGGACATCGCGCTATGGGAAGAGTGACGTTCTCTCGTCAAATTAAGTTCTCCGCAACAACCTCTTGTAAAGAATCACGAGAATTAAAAAAACCACTGCCATACTTTGTTCCGTCATAGTTGCGGA
>JAPOYQ010000022.1 GCA_026706505.1 Gemmatimonadota bacterium | reverse complement strand
GTGCGCCAGGAAACCTGTCACACCCTTGCAGCTCGGACGCAATAAGGTGGGTCGCTCCGCTCCCCTCTCCAGATTTTTCCCCCTCCAAAGTTAGACGAGAGGGGGAAAAATCCTTAGCTCTTTGTTACAAGAGAAAACGGTATAGAACACGAAATCCTCGCTATGTGGATACGAGCCGCGCAGGTCTTTGTCACGCTGGCAATTGACCTGAGGCAGATCGGGATGATTGGCTGGGGCTTACCCCGGATGCGACTGGCCGCCGAGGAGCGGAACCAGCAGCTCGACATCATGGCGTCTACTCAGCAGGACCAAGGCCAAGCGTTGCGGGACATCGGCTAGGCGCTCGACCGCCAGGGCGCGACGCATGAATTCCCGAGGCCCCACTCCCCCTTTCCTCGGAAGTGGCACCTTGCCCGGTATCAGCCGCTCAGAGCGCCCACAAGCGCCCCAGGCCGCCCAAGGAGGGGGGAAAGGCTGGGAAGGCGCTCACCGGGGCACACGGCGGCCCTACGGCCCGCTCTGGCGGTCATCAGCGGGCCGCTGTAGCCCCGCTGCGCCAGCCTCCCCGCCGCTCCTACTCGGCCCCGACCGTCACGCGCCGACCGGTGAATAGCGAGCCAAACTGCGCGGCCGGCACCGCAACCGGGTCGAGCGGGTCTTGATCCAGCCCGAAGACCCGCCCCGTCTGCGTGCCGGTGATAGACTGCAAATCTTTGCTAAGCTGCACCAATCCCGATAAGCAGACTGACGGCTGCGACCGCTGCGGCCATCCAGGGAGTCAGAATCTGGTCCATAGCGGACCCACCCCCCATCCGCTCGGCAGTGGCCAAGCTTCAGAAGGAATACGACGCCCGGAAGTAGTAGAAGCCGCCGTTGTAGCCATACGGCGAGGCGACCGGGTACTTCTGGCCGGCGTCATACTCATTGCGATGCACCCGGCTGACCTTGGTCGGATAAGTGTCGAACAAGTTGTCCACTCCGGCGGCCACGATCAACCCGAAATCGAACAGGTATGACACTTCCAGGTCGAGCAACGCACGGGCGCGGGCATAGATGGGTGGGTTGATCTTATAGTCTTGATACGGCTCGGTGAAACCGTCGTAGTAATGCAGCCGGGAAAGGAAACGCCACGATCCCCAGGCGTGGTCCGCCATCAGTGAGAAGCGAAACTCCGGCTCGATATCTTCGACCTGCACTTTGCGTACCGAGTTGATGACCTGCGAGTTGATGGAATCGAGATTGAGGTTGGTGTCGTTCCAGTTACCGGCGAATGTCAACAGAGTCGTACCGATGCTGCCGCCGAACAAATCCAGGGAGTAGGTCGCCACGAGATCAATGCCTTGGGTGTAGGATTCAAAGGCATTGGTGAAAAACCGCACGCTTCTCACGCGACTCGCATCGACGCCTGCACTGGCCAGGGCGGCGACATCTTCAGGGGTGATAGCCTGGGCGCTGGTCAGCCCAATCCGGTTTCTGACTTCTATGTTGTAGTAGTCCAGGGTGACGGTCAGGGCATCGAGGGTCAGCACCGTCCCAACCGAAAAAGACATGGAAGTCTCCGGGGTCAGCGGTGTGGCTCCTTTCTGAAGCGCAATCGGGTGGGTGCCTGGAAGCGTCGGTGTTTCGACGAGTTGGTTTGTTTCGGGATCAAAGTTGTAGGTCGTATCCCGGTAGTTCGCCTGTCCCACGGTCGGCGCGCGAAACCCGGTCCCGATTGACCCGCGCAGCGCCAGATAGTCTTCAAGCAGGCTCCAGCGGGTGGCGAGCTTGCCGTCCAGGGACTCGCCGATGCCTTCGTGGTGCTCAAAGCGTCCTGCGGCGCTGAGCAAGACCTGTTCAATGACGTTGGCTTCGAGGTCGAGATAGGCGCCGAAGCTGCCCCGTTCGGCCTCCACCGCATTCTCCGGGCGGATAGCTGGATATGCCTGGCCGCCTATGCTGAACCCTTGTGCTGCGAGGCCGCGCGCTTTCCGTTGCCCATCACATTCTCCGTTGTCATCAGAGCACCAGCCGTTCTTATCACCGGATTCGATCTCATACTCTTCCTCGCGGTACTCCAGTCCGAAGGCGACATTCAGCGGGGAGTGGAAGACGCCAATGTCGAAGAGTCTGGAGAAATCCAGATTGAAGATCTTGTCCCGCTGCTCGTAGGCGCGCCCAAAGTATCCCGTCGGCATGGCGTCTTTGAGGCGGAGCAGTTGCGGGTTGACGGTGTTCCAGATGAAATATGTCGTGCGGTGCTGGCCGAACGCGGCACTCATGTCGTAGTTCCAGCCGTCGAGCAGCAGAGAGGCGCTCTGCAACGTCCCGCGCAGGCCGAAGGTGATGCCCCAGTCTCGGACATTGCCGCGCATTCGCGGTGTGAACCCGCCAGAAAGATTTTGGGCCAGCGCATAACAGTCCGGGTTGCCCTCCAGCGGGGCCAGCGCGGCCAAGCCGCTTTGCGTATAATCGCGCGCCAGGATTGTCGGGCAGTTGCCAGTGCCGTCGGGCGTCAGATCGGCGACCTTGAGACGGTCGCCGTCCAGATAGACTCCTGTCGTACCGGTCGGCGCGGACGGATGGGGGCCCCGGAAATACCACGAGTCCAGGATCTCGCGCTCGGCCCAGTTGCCGAAGGCGTAGGCGTGGTGAGAGTCGCTGAGGTCGAAGCCCAAGTTGCCGAAGAATTTATAGTCGTGCGGCACGTCCGGCGCGCCC
The DNA here is from genome assembly GCA_026706505.1 of Gemmatimonadota bacterium. Next base: position 4,560 of record JAPOYQ010000022.1, on the reverse strand, counting down.
CACACCATAGCGCGATGCTTGACAGGAAGCCCGGCGCTTCGTAACGGCCTTTCTATATCGAGTTCATAGCTGCGGTCGGTCGAGTCAGAGTTGACGAACTCAAAGCTGAAGTTGGCAAAGCCGGCCTCGGTCAACGGCAGCCCGATGTTGGCCGCCGTGCTCACCGAGTCGCCGTCGCCCTGGTAGTATTGCCCCCAGCGGGCTTCGACCGTCCCGCCCTCGGGCGCGTCACGCAGCACGAAGTTCATCACCCCGGCTACCGCATCCGAGCCGTACTGGGCGCCCGCGCCGTCGCGCAGCACTTCGACGCGTTTGAGGGCGATGGACGGGATTGAGCGGATATCAACGCCGTGCGCCCCCTGGGCCTGGCCAAAGGTGAAGATGCTGATCGCCGACGAGCGGTGGCGGCGTTTGCCGTTGACCAGCACAAGGGTCGAGTCCGGCGGCAGGCCGCGCAGCTTGGCCGGGCGGACCAGGGCGTTGGCATCGCCGATGGCGTGCTGGCTGATGTTGTAGGACGGAACGGTTGCGGCCAGGAGGTTGTTGAGGTCGCGCACGCCGTAGTGCTGGAAACTATCGCCGTCAATAACATCGACCGGTACAGGCGAGTCTGCGGCCGAGCGGCCGGGCAGCCGGGAGCCGACGACTTGCAACTCGCCGAGGCCGATGACCTCGTCTTGTTGCGCGGCCTCCTGGGCTCCTGCCGGCGCAAGGCTCGCCACAAGCAGCAGAAGGGCTAGCAGACCGCCCCACCGTGTCTTCCGCCTCATGGATGCTCCTCCTCTGTGTGGTTTACGTCTTTGGCTGATCATCTTCCTTTTGCTCTTTTTTTCCTTCGGCCAGGGCCTTACCTGTGAACGGCAGGGCCAAGTCTTAGCCGAGTTGTTACGGCGCGGTGTATGAATCCCCGAGGCCCCACCCGTACGTCTGACTGACCCCGTTCAGTAGAGGCGCTGTCTGTTGGCGTCTGCCTCCGATTCGTCGATCTTGCGGGCATCGGCCCCCTGGATCTGGTCAGCCAGCACTTGACCGTATGTGGGGTAGCTGGACCGCGTAATCTGGACCGCCGGGTCCCAGAGGCGGGCGCGAAGCAGCGCCCGCCCACAATGCAGGAAGGCAGCCGTCACGGTAATCCGCAATCCGGAGAGCGGGGCTTTCCTCTGCACGGTCAGGGGGGTGAGCAGCGCCGGATCGGTCACAATCTCCGCCGTACCCTTCACCCGCAGCGTCTCGTTCATCCCGGGGACCAAGAACAGCAAGCCGACGCCCGGGTTGGCGACGATGTTCTGGAGCGAGTCCACCTGATTGTTGCCCGGGCGATCCGGCAGGAGGAGCGTCTGCTCGTCCAGCACTTGGACAAAACCCGGGGCATCGCCCCGGGGCGAGGCATCGGCGCACCCCGTCGCATCCGCAGAACTGAGGATGCACAAGGGGGACAGAGCGATGAAGTGCTGACAGTGTCCGTCCAAGTGGTCCAGCACTTTCTGGGTCGCCCGCGCAGCCGGCTCGCGGTAGACGCTACGGAGTTCCGTTTGAGTGGTCACAGCCATGACAGGCCCGCCTTTCTGAACATTCTTCGGCCACTTCGCCCTTTTTCCTAAAATCGTTCAGCCGAGCCTGGCATGTTTGGGGCCGTAAGTCCCTGATTTTCCTAGACCCGTTCTCGGCCGCTCAAGCCGCTACGTCTGATAACGCACAAAGTGTCAACTTTGCGCCTAGCTATATCCCGGTCGGCCCTGGTTGATCCCGGTTCTTCTCTTGACAGTCCTGGTTCACTCCCTGTCGTCATTTCGCCCTTTCTTCCCTAGCCTAGACAGGCCGCCCTGTGGCAGAGTACCGCACAGGCCGTTTTCTGGATACGCCCGTCATTCAGATTTACACGGTTGAAGACTACTTTGCTCGGTGCCAGCCAATCTTGCCGAAGGTCGCATAAACGGCTCAGGGTGTCTCAAGTACATAGTTCCCGAACCATAACGGCAAGCACCCCCCTGTGAACACCCCCATTGATCCGGCCCGCGTGGCCCAGCTGCTCAACCTCTCCCCAGCGGAGAGTCGCGTGGTCGCCTTGTTGGCCGATGGCTTCAGCGTACGCGAGATTGCCGAGATCATTGAGCGCCAGCCTGGCACGGTTTATTGGCATCTCAAGCGCATCTACAAACGGCTGGGCCTCTACCGACAGGTGGACTTAGTCCTGCTGGTCTTGACACGGCTGAACCGGGGCTGACTTGCACCCCGGACACCCGCTGGGGAACAGCGTATATAATTCCCAATTCTTTCCCGGTCTGCTTGAGATACGTTCATTGTTGTACCTCTCTCCTAGTCTGGCCGCGAACGCAAAACAGGACCGATAACGCCCAAAGTGTCAACTTTGCACGGAGCCGCAGAACCGCTGTGTGCCCTGGTGTGCGCCGTCCCGGTCTTGCCCCTCACCGCAAGACTTCCTCAACCAGGCAGTCCGCCGTCTGACAGGCCAACAGCCGGTCCGGGTCGAGGTTCTCGATAAGCGGCTGCGCCAAGAGACCCCGGCCGGCCTCAAGCATCGGGGTCCCGTACTTCTCAAACCGCTCCAGGGCATCGTCCGCTACGGTAATCGTCGCCCCGCCCTTCAGCAGGATACCGGCCAACGGCCAGCCGCGCTGCTTGGCAAAGGCGTAGTCTAGGGCGGTCCGGTCTAAGGCGTCCCGCAGATCCGGGTCTGTGTCCTCCCACCTGAGCAGTTCCCGAGTCATCGCCAGGCGCTTGTCGTAGCCGGCTGTCACCTCCTCAACGCCGTGGTAGTTCCAGCGCCACTCCCCTTTCTGGATGTCCCGGGCGATCCGGTGCAGCAGGGTCCGGTTCTGCTCGTCCAGCTGGTTGACGTGCACCTGGCCGCTTTCGATACAGTCGTGGACAAGCTGGACCGTGGCTGCGTCCTGAAACCACTCATGGTCCCAATCCGCGCACGTAGACGGGATATTGTCTCGGTCATGGAAAAATCGGTCATGCGCTCCCACGGACACCAGGAGGCCCAAGCCGAGCACGCCGGCGGCGATCCAGGGCAGTACGTTTTTCATGAGATTATCCTTCCTGGCTCTCTGTGTTATTCCTGCGGCTGGAGAGGGGGGAAACCCATGGACGACACACAACTCACCGAGTGTCTGCAAAGTGTGGGCAAGCAGCTGTTCGTCCGCTGCTTCTGGACGCTCCGGGCGGTTGCCCTCGGCCGGCTGTCCCAAGCCGCCTGCGCCCAAAATATCCTCAATCAGGGGCATCGGATCACGCTCGATGGAGCGTTGCTGCGGATCAGCCGGGCTCAGGCGATCTTTGAGGCGGGCCAGGAACGGGCCGCGCTTGCCTTGGTTATATGACCGAACTCGAGACGCAATTGTTGCGGGCGTTGGAAGCCTTATCGAAGCAGTACACGACGGAGCAGCAGCGGCTGAGCGCGCAGATCGCGACCTTGAGGCAGCAAGTCGCGCAGTTGAGCGCGCAAGTGCAGCAGTTGACACAACGCTACAGGCGCTGATGGCCCGTCGGGCTGAGCAAGAGCAGGCTCGGCAGCGGGAGCGGGAGCAGGATCGCGGCGCTGAATTAGAGCTAGAGCCGTGATACAGGGAGGGAGCGGCGGAGAGGAGGCAGGTATGGCAAAGACGCCCCACAACGCGCAGCTGGGACCCGCCGGCACCCATCTCATGGAGTTCAGTAAGAAGATGCAGCAGCGAGCAGGCACGGAGGAGCGCGGCCCGGCCAAGGTCATCCAGTTGCCCTTGTGGCCCGAGGCCAAGCGCGGCGCGCCCAATGCCGTGCTACGCGGCGCGCTGTTCTCTGCTATCCAGGGCAAGGGACGGCGCTACATGCGTGAGGAGTTAATCGCTGTTCAGAGAGACGTTGAAATCCGATATACCGGGGCACAGCTTGACCAAGCCGACCTGGACGTGTGGGAGCAGGCATTACACCTAGCTAGGCAGAACCCGCTCGGGACACGGTGCTATTTCACGGCCCACGCCTTTCTCAAGGTTCTCGCACGCTCGACCGGCAAGAAAGATCATAAATGGCTCAAGTCTTCCCTAGTCCGCCTGTCCGCGAACGCCGTCGAGATCACTACCGGCCGGCGGACGTACTTCGGCTCCCTAATCGAGGGCGGTATCCGCGACGAGGACACCGGCCAGTATATCGTGGAGATCAATCCCAAGTTGGCCAAGTTCTACGGGCGCGCCCAGTGGACGCAGATCGACTGGGCGCAACGCCAGCAGCTACGCGGCAAGCCCCTGGCGCTGTGGCTACACGGCTTCTACGCGAGCCACGCTGCGCCCTACCCGCTACGGGTCGAATATCTGCATAAGCTCAGCGGCAGCCAGACCAAGCAGCTGCGGAAATTCAAGCAGAATCTGGCCCAGGCGCTGCGGGATCTCCAGACCGCCGGCGCGATCCGAGGCTTTGAGATTCGGGACGACTTGGCGCACGTCCAGACCGTCCCGAGCCAGAGCCAGCGCAAGCACTTGGCCGCGCGCAGGCCTCCAGCTCGGCGGCGGAAATAGGCACGGGATACGAGGTACGCAGGCACGGGATACGAGGTACGCA
>JAPOYQ010000177.1 GCA_026706505.1 Gemmatimonadota bacterium | reverse complement strand
GCAGCCGGCAGCCCCTACACCCTGCGCGAAGCCCTGCGCGTTGGCCGCGCGCTGGAGGAACTCAACTACGGCTGGTTCGAAGAGGCCATCTCAGACCGCGATCTCCAAGGCTTGCAAACGCTGTGCGCCGAACTCGACGTACCGGTCATGGCCCTTGAAACTCTGATGCACGACTACGAACTCTGCGCCGCTTGGATCCGCGCTGAGGCCACGGATCTCGTCCGCGCCAACGCCCGCCACGGCACCACAGCCACCCTCAAGCTCGCCGCTATAGCCGCTGCCCATCGCACCACTATCGAACTCAACGGTCCGGGCGGCCTTTTTGGCCTAGTCCACACCCATCTAGTCTGCGCCCTACAAAACACCACGTACTACGAGTATTTCCCCGGCGGCAGCCGCGATGAAATCGGCCGCGAGATCGGCCTGCTCAATCCCCCTCTTCCCGTCGATGGACACATCGCGCCGCCGACCGGCCCCGGCTGGGGAGCCGAGTGGGACCGAGCTTATTTCGCCAAAAAGCGCGTGGCCGAATGGTAAATCGCCATTGGTTGAAGAGCGATGCCGCGTTAGCTAAGTTACGGAGCAGCCGTTCCTGTCATGCTGAGCGGAGTGGAACGGAGCCGAAGCATCCCATACCTAAAACTCTCATGAGTTGAGTAAAGTCACTCAGGAAGTAACCCACCGTGCACCTCAACGCCGCCCAAGTGCAGTCCTACCGCGATCAAGGCTACCTCGTCGTGCCGGAGGTGTTCGTGCCCGACCAAGCCGAGACCATGATCGGCCACTACATGGAACTGCGCGCCCAAGGGACCTATCCAGGCGACAGCGGCGGTACCGATGACCAGCCCGACGACCCCAACCACGCCTATCCGCGCATGATCAACATGCACGACTGGGACCCTGCCAGCGCCACTTGGGCAACCCGCCCCGATTTGCTTGCCGCGGTCGAACAGCTCATCGACGACGAACCCGTCCTGCGCCAGACCATGCTCTACTTCAAGCCGCCCGGTGGCCGCGGGCAGGGCCTGCACCAAGACGAGCAGTACATCACTACCGATCCGCTAATCGGCCTGTGGATCGCCCTCGACCCGTCCGACGCTGCCGTGGGCCAAATGGTCGTTGTCCCCAGCTCGCACGGCCAACTCCGGCCCGTTGAAAAGGCCGACACCCGCATCTCTTTCACCCGCGCTCAGAGTCAGCTACCTCCCGAAGCCGCAATCGTCGGCCTCGACATGGCTCCGGGCGACGGCCTCTTCTTCGACGGCAAAACCATCCACGGCTCCTATCCCAACCAGACCGCCGACCGCTGGCGGCGCAGTTTTATCTGCCACTATATCGGCAAACGCGCCGAGCACTTTGAGCCGCCCGAAGGTTTTCACGTGGGGCACGTCTGAGACAACGCCATGGCCTTCACTTTTTCCGACCATCACATCGACGAGTACCGCACTCAGGGCTACACAGTCTTCCGCCAACTCTTGCCTCCTGCCCTCGTCACCGACTTGCGCCGGGTCTGCGACGAGGCGCGGGACTTAGCCCGCCAACAGCGCGGCCCCCAAGCCCAGCGCTTGCAGCCAATGGCCGACTTCCCACTCGACCAACAGCCCTTCATCGACTATGTAGAACTCCCCACGCTCAACGACGCACTCCACCGCCTGCTCGCGCCGGACTTCCGCGTCGGCGGACCGCAGGTCATGGGCGTGCTCTTTGAACCAGCCGAGTCGCCGTGGTGCACTCACTGGCATCGCGACTGGCGCGACAATATGCCCGGCTTGGAACTAGCGCGCTGGGACGAGCACTTTGCCGACGACCGCTACTTCAACCAAGTCAACTGTGCCCTGTACGCCGATTCGTGCACTTGGGTCGTCCCTGGCAGCCACCTGCGCCGCGATCTGCCGTGCGAAGCAGCGCGCTTCCCCGAGCGCCCCATTGCCAAGCCCGATCTCGAAGGACAATCCGCTACCGAGCGCGAGTGTACCTGCCTCAGCTACGCACAGAGTATGCCCGGTGCCCGGCAACTCTTCCTCGACGCCGGCGACTTCTGCCTCTACCGCAACACGCTATGGCACATCGGCAACTACGTGCCCTACGCGAAAAGGGCGACCCTACACGACGCAGTAGACACCGACGAATTTGCAGCGTGGCGCGACGAGACCGTGCGCATAGTCCAAGAGCGGCAGGCGGCGGGACACGGGATGGAGAACCCCAATCATGGCTAAAAACAGCCGCCTCGTGTATTCTTCTGATCTTGGCCGCGTACAGCAGCCGAAAAAGCAAGCCCCCGCCCCCACCGGCGACGGCATCGCCCGCGTGCGCCGCGAAAAGAAGGGCCGCGGCGGCAAGACCGTCACTACGATCTCGGGCCTGCGACTGTCCGCAACCGAACTAAAGACCCTCGCCTCCGAACTCAAGCGCAAATGCGGCAGCGGCGGATCGGTCGTCGATGGCGTAATAGAAATTCAAGGGGACAAAGTGGATGTCGTGCTCGCCGAACTAGCCAAGCGCGGCTATCAGGCCAAGCGCGCGGGCGGCTGATTACTCCAGCTCGAACACAAATGGCAGGCTGACCCACACCGGGACAGCGCGGTCGTTCTGCACAGCCGGCGAAAACCCCCAAGCCTTGGCGGCCTGTGCCACCGTGCGATGGAAGACCTGCGGCCCCTCAATGCGGTCAATGTGCTCGACCCGTCCCTTTCGCCCCACCAACACCCGCACAAAGACCTTGCCTTCCACCAGTGCTTTCCGCGCACTGTCGGGATAGACCGGTAGAACCCTCTTAAGCACTCTCGGCGGCTGCTCCACCATCCACAACTCCGCGGCTTCCACTTCCTCCTCCAAAGGGAACTCAGTCACCACCACGGGCGGCGGTAGTTTATGCTCGCGCACGGGTCGCGTCCGCACGTATGCCACCGGCTCGATACGCCGGACTGGCGGCGGCGGTAAGGGCAGGCGCATCTCGGTCTCAGGAACGAGTTCCAGTTCGATAATCACAGGCCGCTGCACGAGCCTTCTCGCATCGAACGCAATCTGCGGATCAATCGCCACCACCACAGCCAGCAACAGGACCGCAAGCCCCGCCGAAGCGCACAGATCCCGTGCATAGGTGCGCTTGAGATCTGCATCTTTGCTCTTCAGCCGGATCATGCTGGCCTCGGCATCAATTAGAGGGCGGGATTTGCTTGCCTTGCGGATCCTGTTCGTCGCTGATTTGCGCGCCCAACTCGGCGGCCAGTTCGCCGCCGATAAAGTGCTCAATCGCGTCGGCCGGGTCGTGTACGTGGTCTTCGGGTAGGCCCAGATGGCTCATATAGGTCTCCCAAAGCCGGTGATAGCGCAACAGGCGCAGCGCGGCTTGTTGGCCCTTTGCAGACAATTCGACCACGCCATTTGCCTGGACCAGCAGTTGCCGCCGCCGCAGACCGCCAAACGCCAGTTGCGCCAGCGGACTCCAAACGGCCGCAGTCGCCACCAACTCGGCGGGCCGCAGCCCAGTGCGCTCGGTCTTCTTCTCCTCGCGCCGCACCAGCGCGAGCAGCATGTGATCTTGCGCCACTTGCAGCGACAGCCGCACGCGCTGATAGATCCGCGCCAGCACCCCCTGATTGGGCGAAAAAAGCAGGGAAAAAAGAAAGATTCCGCCAATGACCACCACCATGGCACCGGCGATGGAGCTATCCCATAAGCTGGCCAAAAAGTAACCCGCCACGGCCGATACTACCCCAAAGAACACGGCCAACCCTATTACCACGATGAGCCGGTCGCTCCACAGGTAAGCGGCTGCCCCGGGCACAATCAGCATGGCCACGACCAAGATCGCGCCTACGGACTCAAACGACGCCACCGTCGTCAGCGCGACCAAACCCATCAAGAGGTAGTGCATCAGCGTGGCGTTGATCCCCACCGACATGGCCATGGCCGGATCAAACGCAGAGATCTTGAATTCCTTGTACAAGAGCGCGATCACAACCAGATTGATCGCCAGCATCGCGCCCAATATCCACACCGGCCGCGGCCCCAGCGATTGATCTCCCCACAGCAACAGATCCCACGGAGTATAGGCGATCTCGCCGTAGAGCACGCACTCCTGATCGAGATCCACTTGACCGGCATACGCGGTGATGATCACCACGCCCAGCGCGAAAAGCGCGGTAAACACAATGCCGATGGCCGCGTCCTCTTGCACGCGCCACCGCCGGTGAAATGCCTCGACCAACAGCGCAGTTAGCAAGCCGAAGGCGGCGGCACCCAAAAACATCGGCAGCACCGCGCGGCTGCTCGATAGCAGAAAGGCCACAGCGATCCCCGGCAGCACAGCGTGGCTCAAAGCGTCGCCCAACAGCGACATCTTGCGCAGCACCAAGAAGGTGCCCAACAGGGCGCAAGACGCAGTGACCAACACGCCGGTGAGTACGATCCAGAAAGCCCCTTCGATCATTCGCGTCCTCCCCGGCGATAGTGGCTACCAGTGCCGTGGATATTGACGATCCTGGCCGGGTCCAGCCCTTGCTCGCGTTGGAGAATGTCCTCTAATTCGGCGATGATTTCCGGCGTCAGCAAGTGCTCGACTTCGTCGGCGGGCCGATCCACGTGATCGGCGTCGAGTATGGCCCGATAGTACAAATAGTGCTCCCACAGGCGGTGCGATTTAACCACGAAAAGCCCGTCCTCCGCGCCTAGGGCCGTCAAGGCGAAACGCCCGTCCTGACTGGAGACTAGTCCCTTCTCGGTGAGCCGCCGCCCGAGGCGTTTGACCCGGTCCGGCGACAGGCCCATCTCAATGGCCAGTTCCTCCACGGCCAGGGAGCGGCCCATTCCCAACTTCTCTTGCAACTCGACGCAGGCGCGCAAAAAGTGCTGCTGGCTCTCGCGGCGGCTGTTGTGCCGCTGCCTGCGCCACCGCGCCAACACCCCTCGCTGGGGCGCAAAAAGAGCCGAAACCACAAAGCACAAGGTGGCGATGAGCACCATTACCGGACCGGTGGGAATCCGCGGCACCAAGGAACTGATGAAGGTGCCGACGACCCCAGACAAACCCCCGAAAGCAGCGGCGAGCAGCACCATCTTGTGCAGGTGCTCGGTCCAAAAGCGCGCAGCCACAGCCGGCGTGATGAGCATGGCCGCAATTAGCACCACGCCTACGGCCTGCAAGCCCACGATCACCGTCAGCGCGATTAGCCCCATCAGCAAGGCGTCGATCCAGCGGGCCGAGTAGCCGAGCGTCTGCAAAAAGTCCGCGTCGAAAATCAGCGCCTTGAATTCTTTAAAAAACAGGGCCACCGCGAGGATGATGAGACCCGCCAGCACACTCATGACGCGCAAGTCGTCGTCCACCAACGAGGCCGCCTGCCCAAAGAGGAACTTGTCCAAGCCGCTCTGATTGCCCGTGCCGACCCGCTGGACGTGGGTCAACAGCACGATCCCCACGCCAAAAAATACCGACAGCACAATGCCAATCGCCGAATCCGCCTTGACGCGGGTATAGTTGATGATGAACTGCATCACCAACACGCCGAGCACCCCGGAAATCGCCGCGCCCGTCAGCAGCACTGGCAGGGCCTTGCTCCCCGTCCACAAATAGGCCAACGCCACTCCGGGCAGGGCCGCGTGCGCCAGCGCGTCGCCGACGAGGCTTCGCCGCCGCAACACCGCAAACGACCCCAGCAACCCGCCGGTCGCGCCGATCAGCAGGGAGCCGAAGAGCACGAAACGCACGTTGGCGTCGGCCAAGCTCAAGAAGCGCAGGGCGTTTTCGACTAGCATCGTCAGCCCTCGCGCCGCTGCGCGGCCATGGCTTGGGCGGCCTGCGAGAGCACGGTCAGCCGGCCCCCATAGGTCTTTTGCAGGTTGTCGTCGGTAAAGACCTCGCTGGTTGGGCCAGACGCCACGACCCGCATGTTGAGCATGATAACCCAATCGAAGTACTCGGTTACGGTCTGCAAGTCGTGGTGCACGACCAAGATGGTTTTGCCCTGCTCGCGCAGGGCGACCAAGCTGGCGATGATCGCGCGCTCGGTCGCTGCATCCACGCCGGCAAGCGGCTCGTCCATGATGTAGATGCGGGCCTCTTGGGCCAAGGCGCGGGCGAGAAAGACCCGCTGCTGCTGGCCGCCCGATAGCTGGCTGATCTGCCGCTCGGCAAAGGGGGTCATGCCCACCTCGTCGAGGGCCGCCCAAGCCAAGCGGCGATCTGCCTTGCTCGGTCGCCGCATCCATCCCACGTGGCCGTAGCGGCCCATCAGCACCACGTCGAGCGCGCTAACCGGAAAGTCCCAATCCACGGACTCGCGCTGCGGCACATAGCCGATGATCTTGCGCATCTGACTGTAGTCCTCACCGTAGATCTTGACCCATCCCGACGCCTTGGGCACGAGGTCCATAATGGCCTTGATCATGGTGCTTTTGCCCGAGCCGTTGGGACCGATAATGCCCACGAGCTGTCCTTCGGGCACATCGAGATCCACGTCCCACAGCACCGGCTTCTTGTGGTAGGCAATGGTCATGTCGTGGATCTGAATGGGAGAGGGCGCGTTCACCGCAAGGCTCCCACAATGGTGTTGACGTTGCTTTCGACCATGCCCACATACGTGTCGGCACCGCTGCCACCAGCTCCCATCGCATCCGAGTATAGGGTGCCGCCTATTTCCACTTGGAAGCCGCGGTCCAAGCACCCTTCGCGCACGGCCTCAATCGAGCGCACGGGCACGCTGCTCTCGACGAAGATGGCCTTGACCCGGCGCTCTACGATCAGATCGACTAGCCGGGTGACGTCGTTGACCCCGTAGTCGGCCACCGTGGAAATGCCTTGCAGGCCGACGACCTCCACTCCGTAGGCCCGGCCAAAGTAGCCAAAGGCGTCGTGAGCCGTAATCAGCACGCGGCTGGCCTCCGGCAGCAGTTCGACCTGCTCGATGACCCATTGGTTCAGCGCGTCGAGGCGCTCTCGGTAGCGCGCGCCGTTCTGGCGATAGACCGACGCCCCGTCCGGGTCCAGCGCGCTCAGGCGGGCCACGACCGGCTCGATCGTCTGCGCCCACAGCGATACGTCGAACCATATATGGGGATCGAAGTTGCCCTCGAATTCCGGCGGGCGCAGCAGGCGCTCTTCTGGTATTTGCTCGGCCACGGCCAACACCTGCTTGCTGCGGGCCATTTTGGCGAAGATGTCTTCCATCTTGCCTTCGAGAAAAAGGCCGTTGAAGAGAATCAAATTCGCGGCCGTCAGCTTGGCCAAATCGCCTTGCGATGCCTTATAGTAATGCGGATCGACGCCCGGGCCCATCATCCCGACAACCGAGATGCGGTCGCCGCCGATAT
>JAPOYQ010000099.1 GCA_026706505.1 Gemmatimonadota bacterium | reverse complement strand
CGTAGCGATCATTTTTGTCGTGCAGCACGAGATCTGTGACGCGGCGATTGCCTAGCTGGCGGACCCGCTCTAGCGCGGTGGCTACCGTGCAATCCAGCGCAAAGGTGCTGACCTGAGCGTCCATCAGGGAACCGGCTGTGCCCGGGGGATAGGAGAGAATTTCTTGGATTTCTCGGCCGCGCTCTGAGCCCGCCAGTGTGAGGATCCGCGCGCGCTCCGACTCGTCGAGGTGCGCGAACAGTCGTGCGATAAAGGCTGGGTCGAGTTGGTTGAGGAGGGGATCTAGGACAGCGTCGTCCAAGCGCGCTAAAATGCGTGCGCCACTATGTAGCTCCATCCGCTGCAAGACCTTTGCCGCGCTCGCAGCGTCCTCGCGCTGCAACACGCCGACAGCCTCATCCGCGCCGGCGTCGTCTAGCTGGCGCGCCACTTCTTCGGGATGGAGTTCGACGAACCGCTGGATAAGCACTTGGTGCGGAGTTAGCTGTTTCATCGCGACTCCTGTTCGCCCGAGCTAGCTGTGGCCCCGGAGGTTGGTGCTTGGAACAGGCCACGCAGGCCGAGACCAAACAATCCGCGCAGGCCGAGACCAAATACTTCGCCGAGGGCCGAGGCTGTTTGCAGGCCGCTGTCTGTCAGTGCGTCGCTCACTTGGCGGCGCTCCAAATCGCGTGCGGTTTTGTAGCGGATGACACCGACGAACCGGCCGGTCTCATCCACCACGGGCAGCGCGTGGACACTTCCCCATGCTGGGTGTCCCACCACGGTTTGCCAAGTGGCGCTGGCAGCGATGGACGCGACATTGGGCGTGCAAACCGACGCGAGCGAAGCATTGGAGCGCGCGCTCATTAGCTCCCGCATGTTGACGACGCCGACGAGTCGCTGATCGTCGGCTACCACGTAGAGATAGTAGAGGGCGTGCTCGGGATTGCGCTGGACCCGCTCGAGCACTTGGCGCACAGTCTCCTGCTCGAATGCGGTGGGCACTGCCGGGTCCATGAGCGCTCCAGCCGTATCCTCGGCGTAGATGAGCAGGTTCGAAATCTCCGCTTGGAGGCGCGCGGGAAAGCAAGCGATGACTGCGGCTTGGCGCTCGCTCGGAGTCGCGCGCAAGGTGGATGCGGCGATATCTGGACGCACGGCAATGAGTATGGCGGTAGCTTCTTCGACGGATAGCTGCTCTAGGGCGAGGGCTGCAGAAAGCGACGGCAGGTAGTGGAAGAGGCCCGCTGCAGCCGCTGGCGCTAGGTCGCCGAGCACTAGCGCCGCTTCGCGGTGCGACATGGCCGCTAGGGCGGACGCGACTTCCGCTGGATGATCGGTTGCAAATTGCGCGAGGAGTTGTTGTTCAAGATTCACCGGACTCTCCCTTGCTGATGCGGAGGCAGCGTTCCTCGAAGAACTGCTGGCCAGGGATACCCAACTCGCCCTCGGCGTGCTCGACAAAAACGGTGGTGGAGGTCGTCCGCACGATGCGCCCGTTGTCGTCGCCGAGGCGAATCTGCTGTCCTATATCGTAGGACTTGTTGATGTAGTGCATGGCGAGGATATTGGCGATAACGCTGCGGGCACCCAGCCCAAATGCAAAGGCCGCGCCGGCGAGGAGTGCGGCGAGCACTATCAAGAAGATGTTCGTCAGCAGCGATACGTCCACGCCGAGTTGCTTGATCGCCACGAGGATGGCCGCGCCGATGATGATCCCCCGGACGAGGCGGGCCAACTGCTGCCCCTGATGCGGCAGCAAGCGAAAGGCCGTACTCATTGCCGCATTGCTGACGAGGCGACCTCCGACGACGCCGACGAATAAGACTGCGACCGCCGCGATGACCCTGGGCAGGTAGTGTGCTAGAGCGGCCAGATAAGTGGTCAAAACCGGGAGGCCGACGACTTCGCTCGCCACTGTGATCGCGACTAACAAGACGAGCCAGTAGATGCTGCTCGAGACGATGCGCCCGAGTCCCTTATCGGCCAGGGCCTGTTGCCAAGTGCCCGCGGTCGTTCCCGCGGAAATCCGCTTGGAAAAACGCTCGACCACTCGGCGCACGAGCGCGCGGAGCGACCACGCCACGAGCCACCCGACGAATAGTACGACTAAGGCGACGACCAACTTGGGCAGCACGTGAAAGAAGCTCTCTTTAATGGAACCAAGGACGGCGAGCATCTCAGCGGCTGGGCTGGGCTCCATAGGACTCCTCCAGTTACTTTTTTTGTCTAATCACCATTAAGACGATGGCCAGCCAATAGAGGTTCTGCACAATGGCGAAATAATAGACGACCCCCATGAGCTGGTCAAACACCGCGCCCAAGGCAAAAACCATCAAATAGACGTCGATGCCGCTGCGCAGATAGTTGCGCAATTTTAGCGGTGGAATGCGCACGAAGTTGGCCAAGCGGCCAAGCAGGCCGCGACTCGCGGACTCCGCTAACTGCCCCTTGCCAAAGGCCGCGGCATTCATCAGGGTGGCGATGTGAGTCATGGCCAGCGAAGCGAAGACGACAAATGAGTAGAGGTAGGCGTGTGGATCGCCGCTTTGGCGCTCTAACGCGTGTCCCAACGCGAGACAGAGCGCCAGTTCGGCGATGCGGTCGAACAGGGCGTCGAGCCAGGCACCAAACGGCGAACTGAGGCCGCGCAAACGGGCGAGTTCGCCGTCGCAGCAATCGAGCGTAAAGGATAGTTGGATGAGGAGGCCGGCTCCGATGAGGGCCACGTGCTCGCCCGTGGAGAGCAAGTATGCACCGGGCAGGATGACGAGAAAAGACAGAAAGGTCACTTGGTTGGGGCTGAGGGGAGTGCGGACCAACAGGCGGGTGAGTAGGGTGGAGAGGCGGCGGTTGAACAGGACTTCGACTAGTCCCATGACCTCGGGCTTGCTGGCTTTGAAGTCCTCAGCCGTGTACGGAGGTTTGCGCACCGGTGCTCCCATCCTACACCACAAAGGTATGGGGCCAAGAATGCCGCTGGCAAAAGGGGGTGCAGTCGAGCATGGTTAGTCGCGGAAGGGAATCAGGTCTACGATCTGCTCGATGGACGTGCATTTCGACGATAGTCTTGCTTTAGATGCCCTTGGTGGAGCAAATCCGCGCACATAGGTACATATACTTTTGCCATTTAATTGCTATCGGGGTTGAATTAGGAATTAGGAATTAAGGGTAATCGACGCTCCCGCTTTTAAATTCGTAATTCGTAATTCCTAATTGAAATTAACGGCGGGACTAGAGCGCGGCAATGGGCCGCGTCGCGGTTGCCGTCGTTGGGGCTAGCGGCTATTTTGCGGCCATGCACAAGGAGCGAACTGGCTTGGAGGTGACGCGGCGCGCCCTAGCATTGGGCGCGGGGGCGGCTCTCTTCTTGAATCTGGCTTGTCCCTACTCAGTACTCGTCCTACAAAACGCCGGCCTGACCTCGGATTACATTGCGGCCGGCGCGATGATGGTCTTCCTGCTGCTGGTGGGTTTGATCAATCCCTTGTTAAAGGTCGCGTTCAGGGCCTGGGCACTGCGCACGAGCGAGTTGGTGGTCGTGTACGCGATGATGGTCGTGGCGTCGGCGATTCCCACTTGGGGATTGGTGACCAACCTGTGCCACATCCTCACCCGTCCCTTTTACTACGCCACGCCGGAAAACCGCTGGGCCGAGTTGATTCAACCGTTGATTCCCTCTTGGCTCGCGCCGCACGAAGCTGAAGTCGCGCGTTTCTTTTACGAGGGTCTGCCAGTGGGGATGAGTATTCCGTGGGGCGCTTGGCTGGTGCCGCTGGCGGCTTGGGGCAGTGCGATGGTGGCAGTTTACTTGCTGATGATCGCCACTATGGTTGTCTTCCGGCGGCCCTGGGTCGAACAGGAGCGGCTGGTCTTCCCGCTGGCGCAGGTCCCTTTGGAAATGCTGCGCGGCAACGACGAGGGCATTTTCCCGCAGTTGTTTCGCAATCCGCTGATGTGGGTCGGGTTTTCGTTGCCCTTTGCCATCCAAGTGCTGGACGGGCTGAACCACTACTTCTTTTACGTGCCCGAGGTGCGGTTGGTGTTCGACCCGCTGATGCTGCTCCGCGACAGCGTGCGGCTGCACATCTTCGTCAATTTCGCCATCATTGGCGTGGCGTACTTCCTCAATCTCAACGTGGCCTTTTCGGTGTGGTTTTTCCATCTGTTGAGTCGCTTCCAGACCGGGGTTTTCAACGTCATTGGCTTTCAGATCAAGGGGCACAACGAAGCGCTGACGGGTTCTTCGATAGCCTTGTCGCACCAGGGGATGGGGGCGATGCTGGTGCTGGTGGCGGCGATTTTGTGGACGGCGAGGGGGCACTTGCGCCAAGTGTTCGGCGCGGCGTTTAGGCGCGGAGTGCAGGCCGACGATGGCGATGAGATTCTCTCGTACCGGGCGGCCGTGTGGCTGTGGATTGTCTGCGCGGCCTACTTCCTCGGTTGGTTGCTACTGAGCGGGGTGCCGGTGGTGGCGGCGGTGGTGTTTTTCTGTGGGGCGTTTGCCATTTTCCTGGCCATTGCGCGGGTCATTGCCCAAGGCGGCGTAGGCTTTACCTCTTCGACCATGCTGCCGCAGCCCTTTGCGGTCTATACATTGGGCACGGACGCCATCGGCTGGAAGGGGCTGGCGTCGATTAGCCTGAGCTATTCTTGGGCCGCTGAAATGCGCACCACGGTCATGGCTTCCACGGCCAATGCGCTCAAGCTGGTGCATGGGCACGGCGCGCAGCACCGCCGCCTGTTCTGGGGGCTGGTCATCGCGGTCGTCGTCGGCATGATGGGAGCCTTCTGGATCACCCTCTATTTGAACTACACGCACGGCGGCATCAATCTGCGCCAGTTCGGGGTGCCGACGCTGGCCTATCGTTTTTTGGAGGACAAGATTCACAATCCCGTCGGCTGGGATCACATTCGTCCGCGGCTGCTGTTTACGGGCGTGGGCGCGGCCTTGATGGGCGGGCTGATTTACATGCAGCACCACTTCCCGTGGTGGCCGCTGCACTACATCGGCCTGCCGGTGAGCGACAGTTGGGTCATGGGCGTGGCGTGGTTTTCGGTGTTTTTGGGCTGGTTGTGCAAGGCCGTGATATTCAAATTCACGGGCACGCGCGGCTACCTCACGTACAAGCCGCTCTTCGCCGGGCTGATCGCCGGGCAGCTCCTAGGCGCGGCCATGTGGATGGTGATCGACTTTTGCCTCGGAGAAATAGGGAATGTGGTGTATGTGGGGGTGCGCTAAGAGCAGGATCTTCAAAACTGGCGTCCACACGCGACGCCTACACAAGGAGGAATAGACATGAGCGACAAGATGTATCGAGCAGTGGCCATAGGCCGGACCGGACGGGGCAATTGGGGGCACGGGCTGCATTCGGGTTTGAAGAATCATCCGCGCATCGAGGTGGTGGCCGTCGCCGATGAGGACGCCGAGGAACGGCAGGTCAAGCAGGAGGAATTGGCTGCTCCCCGCGCGTACGCCGACTGGCGCGAGATGCTAGAGGCCGAGCAGCCGGAGGTGGTGACCGTTGGCCCGCGCTGGACTGATTGCCACTTGGAGATGGTGCTGGCCTGTTTGGAGGTGGGGGCGCACGTGTACTGCGAAAAGCCCATGACGTGGAACTTGGCTGAGGGCGACCAGATTGTGGCTAAGGCCGAGGCGACCGGGCGCAAGGTGGCAGTGGCGCATCAGGGGGCGTATATGCCGCGCATCCGACACGTAAAGGAGGTGTTGGCGCAGGGGCGGATCGGCGCGGTGCAGGCCATTCGCGCCCACGGTAAACAGGATCGGCGCGGCGGCGGCGAGGACATGATCGTGTTGGGGACGCACTTGTTCAATATGATGCGCCTGTTTGTCGGCGACGTGGCGTGGATGACGGCGCACGTTGTGCACGAAGGCCGCGCGCTAACAGTTGAAGACGTGCGGGAGGCGACCGAGCCAGTGGGGCCGATCGCCGGCGATTGCATCAATAGCTACTTCGCCTTTAAGAGCGGGGTGGCCGGCTTTTTTGATTCGCGGAAATACGTTGAGGGCGGGGGTGCGCGGATGGGTATGGAGATTGAGGGTAGCGAGGGCGTGATTGCGCTGCGCGGCGGCGGCAGTGGTCCGGCCATGCTCTATCCGCATCCAGTGTTTGATCCAACCGATGCGAGCCAGCAGTGGGTTCCCTTGGACGAGGTGGCGGACGAAGCGCTGAGCACGGGCAATGATCTGGCGGTAGCCGATTTGATCGACGCGGCCGAAGCCGACCGCGAGCCGCTGTCGAGTGCGCGCGACGCAGTGGCGGCCTTGGAGATGATCTTGGGGGCTTATGAGGCGGAGATTACTGGGGGAAGGGTGGAGTTTCCCATGCAGCGGCGAGAGCATCCGTTGGTTGCTTGGCGGGAGGGGCGATAGGTAGGTAGACGAGGTTGATTATTATTGTAGCGCAAGCTTCAAATGTTGGGCGCAAATGTCGCCTATATTGCAAACGTTGTCACGTATTTGATTCGCATTTTTTAACATAGCCCAATACCTGATTTTTGTGCCTATTGACGGAGTGGCCTAAAATTCTTCTATTGATTACTTCACTGGCGCGTTTCTGCAAAATTTGCGGCAAGTGCGCTAGATTCTGCTTTACCTCACCTCTAGCACGTCACAGGAGGGCACTCATGCACATTGAGAGGAGGAAGTGGCCGGCGGCACTAGGCGCGGCACTGTTTTGCGCCCTGCTCGCCCTGCCGGCATTCGCTGGCAACGGCAAAATTGCTGGCGTAGTACAAGACGATTCCGGGCAGGCATTGCCCGGGGCCAATGTGTTCGCTGAAGTGGGTGGCGAACGGGTCGGCACTACAGCCGACGACATGGGCCGCTATTTTTTACTCAATATTCCCCCCGGCGCGTACTCGGTCGAAGCTAGTTACATAGGGCACCAAACGGTGCGCCAGACCCAGATCGAGGTTCGCTTGGACCTGACGACGACGGTCGATTTCGAGCTGGAGACCGAGGCGATCGAAGGCGAGACGATAACAGTGGTTGCCGAGGCACCGCTGGTCGAGCGCTCACTGACGACTAGTCGGGCGACGATCGGCCGCACCGAGCTCAACAACACCATGCCGGTGGCCGATTTGCAGGATCTGATTAACACGACGCCGAGCGTGTTCCGCGGCTATATCCGCGGCGGGCGCAAGGCCGAGGCCAAAGTGCTCGTCGATGGGATCGACGTGTCGGATACGTATTTCCGCGCTGGCGAAGGCCTAGTCACTTGGAACCCCTATGTAGACGTCAATCGCACCTCGGATGGCGAATTCACCGCGGTCGGCGTCAACGCCAGCAACGTGCAGTCGCTGGAC
>JAPOYQ010000560.1 GCA_026706505.1 Gemmatimonadota bacterium | reverse complement strand
CGCGAACCCCGTGCAGCCATTCACTGATCGAGGGACGCGACGCGATTCGTTCCAACGCGTCGCGGAGGAATGCCTGCATGGACTGGCGTTGCCGGGCGGCGCGAACGGCCAACGCGTCGCGCACTTCTTCCGGGACATCTCTTATGGTGATTTGTACTGGCATGATAGCGTTGTATCCTCGTTGAGTTTCTTCCTACGGAGTGCCGACCTCGCACGGGAAGGACGAGGGGCAAACCCCCCGCTCCTAAACGACAATCCGCTTTTCTCCGGTATATACATTGAATCCCCGCCCGCGCAAAAATCCCAACAACGTCATCCCCGATTCCCGCGCCAGATCCACCGCCAAGCTCGACGGTGCCGATACAGCGGCAACTACCGCAATCCCCGCCATCCGCGCCTTCTGCACGATCTCAAAGCTAGTGCGACCGCTGACCATCAGTACGCTCTTCGCTGGCACCGGCTCGTTGCGCAGCGCGTAGTGGCCGATGATCTTGTCCACTGCGTTGTGCCGGCCCACGTCTTCGCGCAGGACGAGTAAATCGCCCGCCTGATCAAACAGCGCCGCCGCGTGCAACGAGCCGGTTTGCTCAAATACATCCTGTGCCTGGCGCATGCGGTCGCTAAGGTCGTAGAGCATGACCAGCGACACAGTAAAATCTCCCGTCAGCGCGGGAGCCTCGCAGGTGATGGCCTCGATGCTGGCCTTGCCGCAGACTCCGCAACTCGACGAGGCATAGAAGTTGCGCTGGAGCCGCTGCCGATCAAACTCCACGCCAGCGGCCAGCTTGACCTCGACGATATTCTCCTCGTTGGGCGGCTCCGCGGCCGTACAATACGAGATCGCGCCCAGCTCCTGCGGCGATTTGATCAGACCCTCGGTACACAAGAAGCCAGCCGCCAACTCAAAGTCGTGGCGCGGGGTGCGCATAACTACCGCAATCGGCGTCTCCTCCACGCGGATTTCCAGCGGCTCCTCGACCGTTACTTGGTCGTCTTCGGCCGCTTTGTCCGCCTCGCGGAAGCGCCAGATTGACCGCTGCGTCACCCGCTGCTGCCGCTCCATCACATCGGCCCCACGCGCCGAGGACCTCGATCCATCGCCAGCATCGAAGCGTCAAAACTCTTTTGCATCAGCTCCAACTTGAGCGGCTGCGCCTCCGGCTCGTCCCACATGTTTTCAAACTCACCGGGATCCTCTTCCAAGTCGTACAGCTCGCCCAAATCGTGCCCGTGGTAGAGCACCAATTTGTAGCGCTCGTCGCGGTACATGGTGGCAAAGGTCCCATCGGGCGCGTCCAAAGCGTCGTAATACTCACAGCGGACGAAATCGCGGTGCGATTGCTCGCTCTCGCCGCGCAAAATCGGTAAGAGCGAACGGCCGGTCATCCGCTCCGGTATCTCCAATCCGGCCAGTTCTAAAAGTGTCGGCGCTTTATCGGTCAGTTCGACCAGATCGTCGCGCACCAAGCCTTCCTCAAAGTGTCCCGGCCAAGAAAAAATCAGCGGCACCCGCACCAAGCCCTCGTAAAAGCGGCACCCCTTTTGGATCAGCCCGTGATCGCCGAGCATTTCGCCGTGGTCGGACGTAAAAATCACCACCGTATTGTCGCGCTGTCCCGTGTCTTCGAGCGCGGCCAACATCCTCCCTACTTGATCGTCGATCTGCTTGATCATCGCGCAGTACGCCGCCTGCAACACGCGCGCGTCAGCCCCAGGCGTCGGGCGATCTTTGTGCAAGGGGTCGCGGATATCTAGTTGGTCGGGCCGCCGTCCCTTGGATTGGAAATCAATCCCCGCTAGCTTTTCCTGCTGTGCCAAATCGCTGTCGGCAAACAGTGGTCCGGGCATGGCCGCTGGGTCAAAGCGGTCGCGGTAGCTCTGCGGTGGATTGAACGGCGGGTGTGGATCGTAAATGTTGACACTCGCCAACCAAGGGCCGTCGCGTTTTTGGTTCAGGAACTCAATGGCCTTCTCGCCGCACCACGTCGTCTGGTGGAACTCGGCCGGTAGCCCGTGAGGATATTGCTTCATCAGCTCGCCTAAGACTTCCCCCTTTCCCCGTACCCAATCGGCATAGCCGTGCCCCTGCGGCCAGTCGTCGCGGGGCGCGTGGCTGTATTCCCAGTAGCGATACCCATCGTTGACGCGCGGCTCAATGCGGCCATAGGCGCTGGCCAAATGCAGCTTGCCAATCAGCCCGCAGTCGTACCCAGCCTCGGCCAACATCCGCGTGACCAGCGGAGGGTGGTCGGGAAAACTGTCGAGGCCATTGCCGTTGATATGGACGGCGCTGGCGTACTGGCCAGTGAGAAAACTCGCGCGGCTCGGCGTACAAATTGGGCTTTGGCAATAGGCGTGCGTAAAAGCTACACCCTCGGCGACCAGCCGATCGACATGCGGCGTATCGACGTGATCATAACCGAGCGCGCCGATCGTGTCGTAGCGCTGCTGATCGGTGCAGATCCAGAGGATGTTGGGAGGCGTCATGGCAAAAACTGCGCCACTGCTGGGCTGCGCCACTGCATCTGCTGCGCGGTCGTCTCGTGCGGCTTGAAGGCGCAGGCGACCTCGGCAATGGGCACACCCCGCACCTCAATCCGTTCCAAGTCGGCCACGCCGTAGTCCAAGGTGTCGGCGTAGTGCAAAAGGCCCAGTTCCATTGGCTCAAAGCCCATGGCCTTGGCCATGACCGCATCCACGGCAAACACATCGGCTGAGGCCGCGGCCGCGGCCATAGGCACCGCATCAGTTCCCCCAGGGCCATTGCCCTGCAAGCCCACCGTGCCATCGACGATCCCAATGTCCGGCTTGAGATACTGGGCCAAGCGAATCAAGTTCACGTTGAGCACCTCGGCCTCGCTGGGCAACACGCGCTCGGCGTGCGAGGGATAGCCGTGCATCTTGATGCGATCCTCTTTGTGCAGCGTCCCCATAATCATGTTCTTCTGCGCCAAAGTAACCACGCACACGTCGTGGGTCTTGGCCACGGCCACCGAAATGGTACAGGGGCATTCAAGCACCACGCTCGGCATCCGCACAGTCGCTTCGACGCCACCGGCCATGTAAATCGCCGTCTCTTCCCACCGCGTCTCCTGATGGAGATCGACCAAGCGAATCGGCACCGAGTATTCTTCGACTAGCGCATCATAGCCGAAATTGGCAAACGCCTCGCCCGAATACTTCTCGTTGCCACCTTCGGCAATGACGATCTCCTCGGGCGGCTGCGGCGTGCTGAGCAGAAAGTCAATCGCACCGCGCATAGCATCGGCGTGGGTCGAGGCGAGGGGATTTTCGCTGGACAGGAAGTTCGGCTTGAGCATCACTTGCGCGGCCAGCTTTGGCTCGACATCCTCGCGCACCAAACTTAGTGCTTGATATACGTTGGCTTGCCGCGCACCAGCGCGGGCCAAACCCACTCGGGCTGTGTTCATATCACATGTCTCCTTGGTTGATAATGCCTTGCCCGCTCTCTGGCCCCAATGTATCATTTCTCTTCCTCCTAATCAATCTACTCCTATGCGTCTGACCTTTGAAGAAGGCACCCTGCTCCTGCGCGACTACGTCGGCCCAGACGCGCCCCCGGCCTTTGTCTGGGACGCGCGCGTTGATCACTGGCGTGCCCAAGCCCACTTCTACCGCGAAAGCGTAGAACACCTCAAACGGCACGAAGTCGCATTCAAGAATACGGCCCCGCGTTATAATACCCTTTCCCTCCAACTGCGAACCGCGCCTGAACCACACCCGCACCAAGCCGAAAGCATCGCCGCTTGGCAACAGCACGGCTGCCGCGGCGTGGTCGTCTTGCCTACGGGCACGGGCAAGTCACAAGTCGCGCTCATGGCTATGGTAGAAGTCCAGCGCAGTACCCTCGTCGTCGCTCCTACCATCGACCTCATGAATCAGTGGTACGATCTGCTCACCCGCTCGTTTGCCGTCGAGGTCGGCCTGCTCGGCGGCGGCTATCACGAACTAGCCGACTTGACCGTCGCCACCTACGACAGCGCCTATATGCAGATGGACCGCTACGGCAACCGCTTCGGCCTCATAGTCTTCGACGAGGTCCATCACCTGCCCGGCGAAATGTACAGCCACGCCGCTGAAATGTGCCTAGCGCCCTACCGCCTAGGGCTGACCGCCACGCCGGAACGCGCCGATGGCCGCCACGTGCTTCTCGACACCCTCGTCGGTCCCGTAGCCTATGAGCGCGGCATCCGCGCCTTGTCCGGCGAGTACTTGGCCGAGTATCGCGTCGAGCGCCGCCAAGTGGATATGGTCGCCGAGGAGCGCGTCCAGTACGAGGCCGCCCGCGACGAGTACCAGGCCTTCCTCGCCGCCAAAAACATCCGCCTCGGCACCAAAGATGGCTGGCGGCACTTCGTCATGCTCTCGGCCAAAAGCACCAGCGGCCGGCGCGCCATGCACGCTTACCGCCGCCATCGCCAACTCGCCCTCGGCGCGACCGCCAAGCTCCGCGTCCTCGAAGACATCCTCAAGGCCCACCCGCGCGACCGCGTGTTGATTTTTACCAACGACAACGAGACCGTCCATCAGATCTCCCGCACCTTCCTAGTCCCGGCCATTACCCACCGCACCCGCACGCGAGAGCGCAAGGCCATCCTCGAAGCCTTCAACAAGGGGGAGTACCTCGCCCTCGTCGCCTCAAAAGTGCTCAACGAGGGCGTCAATATTCCCGAAGCCAACGTCGCGGTGGTCCTCTCCGGCTCGGGGACCATCCGCGAGCACGTCCAGCGTCTCGGACGCATCCTCCGCCGTCGCCAAGGCAAGGAAGCCGTGCTCTACGAAGTGGTTTCTAAGGACACGGTCGAAGACCGCATCAGCGACCGCCGCCGCCGCCACGAAGCCTACGAGTAAGCACCGTGCTGACCTCGGACCTCCTGCTGACCCGCTCGCGCGGCCCCTACATCGAACCGCGCTATGTCGCCGTTGAGGACCCAGCCCTCATTGACCTAGCCCAAGCACTCATCGACATCCACGCCACACACCAAGGCAAAACCCGGCGAGAGCTACAGCAAGCCCTCGACTTGCTCGCCGGGGACCGCACCGACTACCGCATCCAGCGCGGCCTAGCCAAGCTACTCTGCGACCACTACTGCGAATTCCACGTCGCCAGTCCCCAGTCCCCTGAAGAATTGCGCCACGCCGTTTTTACCTTAGCCCGCGCCCATCATCCAGTCGTCCGCGAGACCAGCCTCATCTACCCAGTCAAGCGCGAAGATCTGCTGGAGCAGGTCGCCCTCAAACACCAAATCAGCAGCGAAGACGTGCTCGACGGACTATACGCCGACCTGCCCGAAAACCACCAGCTTGCCACCTTTGCTGCGCCCTCGCCCAACGAGTTGCTGCTGCGCTATAACGTGGCATTAGCCCAAGCCATGCTCTACCGCTGCGAAGTCCTGCGCCTGAGCGTGTATCGCAACCTGCCGGTGCGCTACAAGCAACTCTTCAAGTTCATCAAGTTCTACCGGCTGATCCACACCATCGAAGGCGATGTGGATGCCGGCTATGAGATCGCCCTCGACGGCCCAGTGAGCATGTTCCGCCACTCGCAGAAATACGGCCTGCAAATGGCGGTTTTCCTCCCGGCCCTATTGCTGTGTACCCGCTGGTCAATGCAAGCCGATATCGTCCGCAAGGACGGCCGCCGCCAGCACTTCGTCCTCGACGACCAGTCGGGCCTAGTCTCTCACTACCGGGATCAGACCCTGTACGACTCGCTGCTGGAGGAGACGTTTGCCACGCGCTTTGCCAAGGCCAAAACCGCCTGGCAGCTAGAACGCGAGAGCGAAGTGGTCAACCTCAAAGAGACCGTGATGATTCCGGACTTCACCTTCCGCCATCCCGACGGCCGCATGGCGCTTTTGGAAATCATGGGCTACTGGCGACCGGAGTATCTACGGCGCAAGCTCGAAAAGCTGCGCCAAGCCCAGCGCAAGGACTTGCTCGTGGCCGTCTCGTCCAACCTCAATGTCAGCGAGGATGATTTTAAGAACGTGCCCGGCGGAGTCTTCTTTTTTCGCAATAAGGTTCAGCCCAAAGACGTCATACATTTATTGGATCAGATTGAATCGTCCGCCGCTGGGCAACCTAGCAAGTGAGCATTACATTCAGCAACTCAACCATCCACGACAGCGAACCGGTCTTGCAAAAACTCTAGGAGCAACCATGGACGGCATTCACGACATGGGCGGGATGCATGGATTTGGCCCGATTATACGCGAAGAAAACGAACCTTTGTTTCACCATTCCTGGGAGGGCCGGGTACTTGCCATGACTGTAGCAACACCCGTACCGATCCCCGGCGGCTCCCGCAACAACATCGAAAACATGGATCCAGCACATTACCTATCATCCAGTTACTACGAAAAATGGCTGCACTCCCGCATCAAAGGACTGATTGACGCCGGCGTGCTAACCCAGGAAGAGCTAGAGACGCGGATGGCGCTTTTCCGGGATCATCCCAACGCCGAAACCCCGGTGCATCCCGACCCCGCTGCCGTTCGAGCCGAATTCAAGCGCTCGCGTCCTGCGGCTCCACCCTCACAGCAAGTGGAGATCCAGCCACAATTTTCTCATGGCGACCGCGTGCGATCGCGCAATATCCACCCCACAGGCCACACCCGGCTTCCCCGCTACTCGAGGGGCAAACACGGCACAGTCACCAATTTCTACGGCATCTACAACCTCCAAGACGCCGAACTGCCCGCAGGGTGTGCAACGCGCCAACAACCCCTATATGCCGTGCGCTTTGACGCTGCGGAGCTATGGGGTAGCGCCGCGGAAACAAAAAGTGCCGTCTATTTGGATATGTGGGAAAGCTACTTGGAACCGGCGTAACCGATCCCCAACCACAAAAGGATTTTTGTTATGAATAATTCTCGCGAAGCCGTCCACACCGAGACGGATGCCGCCCTACGCACTAGAGCACTCGAATCGCTCCTAGTCGAAAAGGGCTTGCTTACAACGGATATCATAGACGAAATCGTGCAGAAATACGAACAAGACGTAGGCCCGCTCAATGGTGCCAAAGTAGTTGCCCGCGCCTGGAGCGACCCGGCCTACAAGCGTCGGCTACTCGAAGACGGCACCGCGGCTATTGCCGAATTGGGATTTGGCGACGCCCACGGCAGCAAAATCGTCGTACTGGAAAACACATCAAGCGTCCACCACGTCGTCGTTTGCACCCTCTGCTCCTGTTATCCCTGGTCCGTACTCGGCCTACCGCCGAGTTGGTACAAATCCTACGCGTATCGCGCTCGGGTGGTGCGGGAGCCGAGAGTGGTCTTGCGGGAATTTGAC
>JAPOYQ010000036.1 GCA_026706505.1 Gemmatimonadota bacterium | reverse complement strand
GTCGGCAGCGTCGCCTACAAGCTGGCCCTAGTGGCTGCGGGGGCCTGCGACCTCAACTTTAGCATTCAAGACAAAAACGAGTGGGACGTCTGCGCTGGCGACCTGTTGGTGCGCGAGGCTGGCGGCCTCATGCACACGTGCGGCCACCAAGTGCGGACCTACAACCAAGCCGATACCCTCATCCCTGGCGGACTCGCCGCGGGCAACGCGACGCTGGTATCGCACATTCTCCACCTAATGCACGAGCAAAAGCAATGATAACGGCCCGGATCGCAGCGGATTTTGTCGAAGAGTACGCCACCCTCCTCGAACTCAGTGGAGCCTCCCCCTTCCGGGTGCGCGCCTACGCCAATGCCGTGCGCGCCCTCGAAACTCTGACGTCCCCCCTCGACGAACTCCTCGCCGCCGGGACTTTGACCGAGGTCAAAGGCATTGGCGACAGCGTGGCCGAGCTAGTCGCCGAGTTGGCCGACACCGGCACGGCCCAAGCCTATGAAAAGCTGCGGGCCGCAACGCCCGGGGGTCTGCTCGACATGCTGCGAGTCCCCGGTTTGGGGCCGCGCAAGATCGTCGCCATCCGCAAGGCCCTCGGCATTGAGACTCTCGACGCCCTTGAACAAGCCTGTCGCGACGGCCAACTCGCCGCCCTCAAGGGCTTTGGCTCCAAGACCCAGGCAACCATTCTCAAGGGCGTCGAGTTCATTCGCGCCCACGAGGGCCACTGCCGCGTCGATACCGCCCACCAAAGCGCTCAAAGTCTGCTCACAACCCTGTGCTCCCACGCGCAGCACTTTGCCATCGCCGGAGAACTGCGTCGAGCGCGAGAAACAGTCCAGCAACTCGACTTCGTAATCAGCACCACCGACGCCGAGGCCGCGACTGCGGCCTTTGGCTACCATCCGGATATAGCCGAAGTCCTTGCGCCGAGCACAGGGCGGCTGTCCAGCGGGCTGCAAGCCAACTTGTATATAGTCTCAGACGATGCCTTCTCTGCGGCCCTACACTACTACACAGGCAGCGAGGAACACCGCACCGCACTGTGCGCCAAGGCCGCAGAGCGCGGGCTAGTCCTCGACGAACGCGGACTCTGGCGCGACGACGAGCACATCGAGTGCGCAGATGAAGCAGCTTTGTTCGCCGCCTTGGGCCTCGCCTACATTCCGCCAGAGTTGCGCGAGAACCAAGGCGAAGTCGAGGCTTCGGCCGCCGACACACTGCCCGATCTGGTAACAACCGCCGACATTCGCGGCATGCTTCACGTGCATTCGACCTATTCGGATGGGGCCGATAGCTTGGAGGCCATGGCCCGCGCCGTGCAAGAACGCGGCTTTGAGTACATGGGCATTGCCGACCACAGTCAGGCCGCGGCCTATGCCGGAGGGCTTCGCGTTGAGGAAGTCCAGCGTCAATGGGAAGAAATCGACCAGCTCAACGAGGAATTGGCTCCCTTCCGCATCTTCAAGGGCATTGAGTCGGATATCCTCGGCGACGGCTCGCTCGACTACGACGACGACCTGCTCGCCCAATTCGATTTCGTGGTCGCCTCGGTCCATTCGCAGTTCAACCTGAGCCGCGACGCTATGACCGCCCGCATCGTCCGCGCCATCGAGCATCCAGCGGCCACCATCATCGGCCATCCAACCGGGCGCTTGCTCCTCAGCCGCGAAGGCTATGCGGTCGATATCGACTCGATCATCGAAGCCGCCGCCCGCTGTGGGGTCGCCCTCGAAATCAACGCCCACCCGTCGCGGCTCGACCTCGACTGGCGGCACGTCAAAAAGGCGCGCGACCACGGCGTCCAAATCGCCGTCAACACCGACGCCCACAGCGTCGTCGGCCTAGATCATCTCGGCTACGGCATTGGCATTGCCCGCAAGGGCTGGCTCCGCGCCACCGACATCCCCAATGCGCTCAGCCGCGAAGCCATTGCCGCTTGGTTCCAAAGCTAAACATGACCCGTAGCGATTACCTCTCACAGCTTTTTCGGCGACTGCATACATTTCGTCAGGAAGCCCAACTTGAGCCTGAGCAGGTCGAAAATAACCTTGTTTTGGGGCCAGGATGGATCCACGCGTTCGAGAGCGGTGCGGCCCTTCCCGGTCTTGATGTGGTTATGTCTCTTCTCTCACTCTATGGCAAAACCCTGCGCGACCTTGCAGAAGACATAGAAGGGAACGCTCCGTCCATAAAACGCTCAATTACTCCTGAAGAAGTCGGCAATAATCTCATTCTTCACTTTCCCTATGGCGAATACGATGCTACCTACCTCCTTGAAGATGCTACCGTGGAGCAGTTCACGGAAATAGTCCTAACGTTGCGAAATGGACTCGCTCAGCTTGCTAACTCTGGGATTGAAGACCAGCGAGTCGAGACGATTAAGATGGAAAGTGTGGCCAATGCGTTCATGAAAGCCGTTGAATTCTGGCCCCAAGCTAACCCCTCCGATCTCTGGTGGTTTCTCGTATATCGCGCCTACTGTGACCCATACAACCATCCTGCCCAGTATGCTCGCTTAGACTTTGCGCAAAGCTGGAAACGAACTGCTGGTTGGGCCTTGGAGTTGGTTCTCGAAAAACATTACGGTGCTACTCTGGCGAAGCAAGGGATCAACATGGTACGTAAAGATTCCGAGCGTAAGGCGAGAATTCTTCACGCTATCGACGTGGGTCACCGCCTTGAAGCAGACAAAGTGGATATTATGCTAACGGTCGGCGAGGGCGTAAACGAACGGATGATTGGGGTCGTTCACGTCAAGGCGAGTTTTGCGGAACGCCGGACAGACGATGTTCCTATGAGTCAAGCACTGGTTGATGCTAGCTACATTTCCCCGCTATGGACGATGGATTGCAAGAGTTTCCCTAGTCCTGAGCCCGTCAATCGCGGCGAATTAGGCAGACCCTTTACCGCAGAAGGTCAGGATCAAAGGAACGCTAAGAGAAAAGACATAGAAAGTGACGGCTTTTTCTCAGCGTGCTTTTCCTACAATAGCAATACTCGTCCGACCCCTCCCGATACCCCCCTAGTAAAGGCACGGATTTATTCATGTGACTTCACCGACCCGGACGATGCCTTCACTAAGTTCGTCGTTTCGGAGAGTCTCCGATTTCGGAAATAATTCCAAATTTGGCCCTTTACTTTCCTCTAAGCGTTTGTTGGAGGCCTGAACTTGCTCGGGGTCAACTTCAAATCCTATGTAGGAACAGCCAAGGGTCAGTGCCGCGATTCCTGTAGTGCCCGATCCGGAGAACGGATCTAAAACCACAACATCTTCTCCACAGGTTCCGTACGCCTTAATGCAACGAATTGGCAATTCCTTGGGGAAGCGTGAAAAATGCTTGAGCCCGTCAATCTTCTCGTTTGCGAACTCCCACACGCTCTTAATCGGAGGCGTTACGCGAAAACCATGCCGCTCGCTCTTTGTCAGCAAGTAAATCGATTCGTGTTGACGATGTGGGCGTCGGCAGCGGCCCTCAGGCATGGCATTTTTCTTTCGCCAAATCACTTCTCCTCGGAACAAGTAGCCCGCGTCGCAAAGGGCGATAATAAGACGATATGGGAGCGCCAGAAGATTGCCATACTGAAGCCACGTTTCATCCTTGTCGATAAATGCTTTTCGGCGCGCCCGTGGTTTGGTGTACGCTGAATTGTCCTCCGAAAAACCTTGTTTTTTTGCACCCAAGGTGCTGAATTTCCATGCTTTCTGATTCCAGTTCACAGGGGTGTTGTAAGCGTCTCCTATATTGATCCAAAGAATCCCTTCCGGTCTCAACTTCGGTAAAACTTCCACAAAGGCTTTTGTGAGAAACTGTAGATAATCCCTCGGGTCTTTTTCGATACCGATCCCTTCCGAGTGCCTTTGCCCCCAATAGGGAGGACTCGTCACAACTATGTTCACGGACTCGTCCGGAAGTTGCGGAATCAGGTCTAAACAGTCGCCTTCGTGGGTCTTATTGATCGGGAAAGGCCCGATTTGGTTCATTGGCTCTTCCTTTCTTCATAATTTTTTGAACACCAATGGGAGTGGGAATCTCGCTAGTGGAGGGATTACACGCGTCGGATCGTTCCCACAACCCTGTCTTTTTGAACTTATAGACGGTATCTTACGAGTCAAGAATGCAGCCCCATTCCAAAGCTAAAAGGTCGCCCCGCCTCATCGGCTTAGCCGGACCATCCGGTGCCGGTAAAACCACGCTCGCCCGCGCCCTCCAGACCCACCTGCCCGGCCCAGCCACGGTGCTCTCCCTAGACGCGTACTACCGCGACTTAGCCGCCCTCTCCCCAGCCGCAAGAGCCCGCGTCAACTTCGACGCTCCCGAGGCCATGGACCACCAACGCCTCGCCGCGGATCTCCGCCAGTTAGCCGCCGGCTACCGCGTCGAAATCCCAGTGTACGACTTTGCCTCCCACACGCGCCAAGCCAACCAACAGAGCCTCACTCCCACCGACTTCCTGCTCGTCGAGGGCCTCTTTGCCCTCTACTGGCCCGACATCAATGCTCTCTACCACCTGCGCCTCTTCGTCGTGGCTGACGACGCGCTCTGCTTGGAGCGCCGCCTCGCCCGCGACCGCGTCGAGCGCGGCCGTTCCCCTGCCTCGATCCGCGCCCAATACCAAGAACAGGTTCGCCCAATGTACCGCCGCCACATCCAGCCCACTGCCCGCTACGCGGATTTGATCCTCGACGGTAGCACGCCTACTGAAGAACAGGTCTCAGCCGTCCTAACTGCTTTGTAGGGAAAGGGTTGCACCTATAACCTCTCTGACTATTAGAGGTCAATATCGATGGTCCATCATCGCACCGTATAACCCATAGAACTCCGTCAGATACATGGAAATCAGGTCGCGGACAGTGTCTGTTTCTTCATCCAAGCCAGAAATAATTAAAGGCGTCTTTTCATCTCTGAACGGCACGTTCACGAAGGCGTGGGCTTCAGATAAAAGCTGCTCGAAATCCCATGGTCCTTCAGGTTTTTGCAAGCGTTCGTGCATGTGGAGAAAGCCCAACTCTCCAGGGGGACTAACTACCACTGCCGCCGCGGCTATCCGGTCGATCCAGCCATTGAACGGCTCTTGGCTTTCGCGAAGTACCAAGAGTACCTGATTTTGGCCGCAATGAGCGGTCAGTCTTTGGGCGATGTCCGCCGCCATGTGCTCGGGAATCAACACATGGATAGATTGACCGTTGCGCAGAGCGGCATCGACTTGACTCAGCATAGCCGACTCGGCCTGACGGATAATCTCGACAGCTCGGACTAATTCGGCCCAGTTGCTAAACCCATACTCGCGGCTGAGGACGCATTGGGCCTGTTGCAAGGTAAATGGCCTTTGCAGGGCGGCCTCGTCGGACAATGAACCTAAATGAGGCATATAGGTCCGAATGCTGCGGAGGCTTTCCGGCCGGCCCTCGCGGTGCGCCTGGAGTAACTGCCGGGCCTGCTTTTTGAGGGAATCTATATGGGGCTTACGGGGAAGTGCTCTAGACATGCCAACCCTCTCTCGTTAGTGCCTGATGTCCGCGTCGCAGGCTGAAAGAAGGCTGTTATTTTGCTGAGAGGTGGGTTTGACCCTTACCGCGGACCTGAGGGCTCCCTTCGAGCACTTATTTTGGAATAAACCAAAGCGTTAATGACCTGTCAAGCCGCTTAAAACGGCCCAGCGTGGTGCGAAGGCTCATTGACGTAGCGCTGGGTTTCCAGATCAAGGGTAATTTCGCAATGGGGCGGTAAGGTGATGCTCAGGTGCTTGTCATTAACGGCTAGCTGGCGCTCCTCAGTCTCCAAGGGTGGAGCCGCATACGTGCCGGCATAGCCGCCCATCCAGCCCGGGTACTCACTGATGCGGCTGTGGTACACAGCCCGACCAAAGCTGTGCTCGCCAAAGGCACCGCCCTGAATGACTAGTTCCCGGTCCTTGTTGTGATTCAAATTGACCAAGCGCACGACCGTTCGATTTGCTTCGAGCTTGTCCACCAAAGCGCCGACGTCTTCGGGCAGACCGGGGCGGCGGCGCTGGGCGTCAAAGTAGCGCAGGCGGGCGTGCAGCAGACCGCCGTTGTAGATGGGTTGCGGACCGCCCATAGTGAGTTGGATGAGCGCTTCGGAAGAGACCGGATTGCCCCATTGCCAGTGGTGGACGTGGTGTCGGGTGCCCACGTCTTGATCGGCGCGCATTTGGGCCAAGCGGCGGCCAGCCACTTGGTACGTGGCCTGCAACATTTGCTCTGGATAGGTCGGGTTGGCTCCGGCCAGAAAGCGCACCCAAGGGGCCTCGTGGCCCGAGTCCTCTTTGTTGTGGAAGGGGAACACCGCGGCCCAGTCGAACGCTTCTTTTCGTCGAATGGCTTCCGTGCGCTCCCAGTCGCCCTCGTCCATGGACAGATTCCACAGCGTCACCGGGTACACCGGACTCATGGGCTGCCAGTCGAACCAGCCGGCGTCGCCGTAGCGGTAGGGCACCAGCAAGGTCTCGCTTTTTTCGCCCATAGCGGCAAACTGGCTCGCCCAGCGCTCGGCCACGCTCATGTACTGGTCGCGGATATCCTCCATGCGCCCTTGTTCCAAGATGCGGTCCATTTGCTGGCGCGGCAGGTCGAGATAGGTCCGGTCGCGGGTCAACAGATAGGCATTGGCCGCCGCGTCGAGCGTGGCTTTCTGCAAGGTCAAAAAGCCGTGCGGAAAAGTCCAGCCGTAGCGCCCGCCGTACCAGTTGCCGGCGCAGTATTCGCCCACTTGGCCGGAAAGACCGACGTTGTCCGGCAACATGCCGCCGTTGGCCTGGGCGCGCTCCACCCAAGCGTCGGTGTATTCTACGACCCAAGCGCGGTATTTTTCATCGCCAGTGATCAGGAAGGCGTTGGTCACCAGCGAGGTGACGGCCAAGTTAGTCGGCGTATCGCCCTGACGCCAGCGGTCAAACAGGGTCTGTCCCATCAAACGGGCTTTGGCCGGATCGGCCAAGTCCTGCACACTGGTAATGCCGGGCAAGTCGAAAAAGGGCAGATTGTACACTTCCATGCTGCCGCCCAAAGGGTTGTAACTTTGTTTGTCGCGCTCGGCCAGCGGGGCGAAATAGGGGCCGTGGCTGCCGTTGAGGCCCGAGCGCAAGATCTTGTGCTCGGGGTCGTAGTTTTGCGCTTCGGGGTCTTCGTTGAGGTAAAAGCCGGCAAAGCGGCAGGCCCGTTCGACGCGCCGAGGGGCGTTGGGATGGGCCAAGCACAAGTGGTAAAAGCAAACATCGCTTTCCGCTTGGTGCATCTGATCTTCGCGGATGCCGTATTCTTTGCTGACCGTGCCCAAGCGGGTCAGTTGACGGGTGACGGCCTCCCACTGGCAGTCGGCCAAGTGCAACAGGTGCTCGCCGCCGCCCATCAGATACACGAGCGGCCAATTAAAAAAAGGCTCGTAGAAATCGTCGGGGCTGCCACCGCCCCACTCGTCATGCCACATGAATTCGCC
>JAPOYQ010000052.1:3871-7479 GCA_026706505.1 Gemmatimonadota bacterium | reverse complement strand
GCACCACGTCGTCGATCCGGTTGAGAAACTCCGGGCGAAAGTGCGCCCGCAACTCACCCATGACCTGCTCGCGCACGGACTCGGCGATCTCCCCTTTCGGCGTCAGCCCCTCGACCAAGTGCGGCGACCCAATGTTGGAAGTCATAATCACCACGACGTTCTTAAAATCCACCACCCGGCCCTGCGCGTCGGTGAGCCGCCCGTCGTCCAAAAGCTGCAACAGCGCATTAAAAACGTCCGAGTGGGCCTTCTCAATCTCGTCGAAAAGTACCACCGAATAGGGCTTGCGGCGCACGGCCTCGGTTAGCTGACCCCCCTCCTCGTAGCCCACGTACCCAGGAGGAGCGCCCAACAGCTTGGACACCGAGTGCTTCTCCATGTACTCGCTCATGTCTAAGCGCACCATGTTCTCCTCGGCGTCGAAGAGGGCTTGCGCCAGAGCCTTGGCCAGCTCGGTCTTGCCCACGCCCGTCGGCCCCAGGAAGACGAAGGAGCCGATGGGCTTTTGCTCGTCTTTGATGCCAGCACGCGCGCGCATCACGGCATCGGCCACCAAGCTCACCGCCTCGTCTTGACCCACGACCCGCTGATGTAGGGCCTGGTCGAGGCGCGCCAACTTCTCGCGCTCGCCCTCGGTCAGTCTCTGTAGCGGAATGCCGGTCCAGCGCGCGACAATCTCGGCCACCTCCTCTTGAGTGACTTCCTCGCGCAGCAGTCGCGGGCCATCGCCCTCGGCCGCTTGCTGCGCCGCTGCTAGCTGTCGCTCTAGCTCCGGTAATTTTCCGTGTTTCAGTTCGGCGGCGCAGTTCAAGTCGTATTGGCGCTCGGCCTCTTCGATTTGATGCCGCACCTGCTCGATTTCCTCGCGCAATGACCGCTCGCCCACCAGAGACGCTCGCTCCTCCTCCCATTGGGCGCGCAGGGCACCGGCCTGTACCTTGAGGTCGGCCAACTCCTTGCGCAGATTTTCAAGGCGCTCCTCGCTGGTTTTGTCCTGCTCCTTTTTCAGCGCGGCCTCCTCGATCTCTAGCTGCATGACCCGGCGCTCTACTTGGTCCAGCTCGGCCGGCACTGAGTCTATCTCCGTGCGAATGGTGGCGCACGCCTCGTCGATCAGATCGATGGCCTTGTCTGGCAAGAAGCGGTCCGAGATGTAGCGGTTGGACAGCACGGCTGCATCTACCAAGGCATTGTCTTGGATGCGCACGCCGTGGTGAACCTCGAATCGCTCGCGCAAGCCCCGCAGGATCGAGATTGAATCCTCTACCGTGGGGGCGTCTATCAGCACCGGCTGGAAGCGCCGCTCTAGCGCGGCGTCCTTTTCAATGTGCCGGCGGTGTTCGTCGAGCGTGGTCGCGCCGATGCAGTGCAGTTCGCCGCGGGCCAGCATGGGCTTGAGCATATTGCCCGCGTCGGTCGATCCCTCGGTTTTGCCAGCTCCGACGATGGTGTGCAACTCGTCGATAAAGAGCAAGATGCGGCCCTCGCTGGCGCGGATTTCGTCGAGCACGGCCTTGAGCCGTTCCTCAAATTCGCCCCGGTACTTAGCCCCGGCCATCAGCGCACCCATGTCCAGCGCAAAGATCGTCTGATTCTGCATCCACTCGGGCACATCGCCGCGCACGATGCGCTGCGCCAAGCCCTCGACGATCGCAGTCTTGCCCACGCCTGGCTCGCCGATGAGCACTGGATTGTTCTTGGTCTTGCGTGAGAGGATGCGGATAGTGCGGCGGATCTCTTCGTCGCGCCCGATCACCGGGTCGAGCCGGCCGGCGCGCGCCTGCGCCACCAAATCGAGTCCGTAGCGCTCGAGGGCCTCATAGCTAGTATTCATGTCGATTTCCTCTCAGAAGTCGGTTTTGCCTGTCCAAATGGTTGCAAATACCGTACCAGTGCCGATATATATCCTTTTGACACTTTTTGCCCGTCAAATAGGACATTGTGGCACTCAAGGCGTTGGAATGGGCAAAAAAGATCGAGGGAACCGTCAGACGAGACTCAAGCGAAAGAACATTAGGGAGATGGCAGTGCCCTTAGCTATTCCCGGTAAGAGGCCGCCGCGCATGGCGAGGCTAGTCTCCAAGAAGTGGACCTGCATGGACGACAGCACAAACGGACCGAAGGCAAAGCCGACCGCCGAACTGCTGCTCCGCCCACCTAGCGACAGGCCAATGCGGGCCGGCAACCAGTCTGCCAACCAGTACTCAACTCCGCCGGCCAGCCGCGGCCGAGTCCGCATCCCAAACTTGGAGCTGAACGCCTGGTCCCAATTGCCAACCACCATTAGCTGGGGCTTGGCCTGATAGGCCACTCCGAGCCGCAGCATGGCCGGTAGCGAGCGCGAGAACGGCTCTTGGCTGATCTGCTTGGTAAAGTCTGGATCGCCGTCGCCGTCGAAATCCGGGTTGTCGAATACTTCCTCAATGGACCGCGAGTCCGCGTCCAAGAAACGGGAGATGCGCAGTTCGTTGGTCGCAAGGAAAATGGAATCTTGGCGCACCCCCTCATTCCAAGAGAAGATGTCGAGCAAGTTGAGCGCACTGAAGCTGAAGGTCGTCTTGCGATTTTTGGCTCGGCCAGCAATGCCGACGTCGATGCCAACGCCGACGCCCATTTTGGCGTGCTGGGCAATCAGCCAAGCATCCGCTTCGGCACCGCCGACATGGGCTACCAGTCCGGTGCCGCCGGATTCGATAATCTCTCCGTAGCTACCCATCGAGAGCTTGAGCGTACTGCCGACTGTGAACTCGCTTAGATAGGGCGCGAGACGCGCAGGTAGTGCGGGCTTCGCAACGGCGACATTGAGCGTACCCACGGCCCATCCCGACCCATTCCAGTCGCTGATGTCGTACCCTTCGCTCTTGCCGGCCGCCAAGCGGTCCTCCGCAAACTCATTGCCAAAAAAGAAAAGCTCTAACACGTCCTTGGGAATTTCGCTCTCGATCCCGCTGGTAAACCCCACGGCAATAGCCGAACGCACTTCCTCGACTGCAAAGGCCACACCTCCGTTGAGCGGGAGGCCCACGACGACCGTCGGCTCAATATCCCCGTTCATGCGCAGGCCCGCATCTGGGATGTCGGCGAGCAGGTTTTTTTTCTCCACTGGGCTGATGTAGTACGGACTGCCGTTGGGAGATACGTTATCGTTGGCAGCCGTGAAGTTGGCGTTGTATGTAGCAACCGAAAAGCTGTTGTTTTCGACAGCCAAACAAAGGCCCGCGCCGAGCAAGTCCCAAGAAAACTTGCGGCTGCCCGACAGAGCTAAATTCGCTGGATTCCAGAAGACGGCTTCCGGCCCCCGGGCCAGCGCTGTATAGGCTTGGCCCAGCGCCATGGCCCGCGGGCTGGCGTCACCGGGAACGGCGGCCACCTGCCCGTAGGCCCCGGCGATGAGCAGGGCCGCTATAATAATCAATCCCTTGCCTTGCACCTGCACCCTACTTGACCAAGTCCTCGTTGAACTCCATGAAAATCACCGCCCCAGCTTCTACGGCGACGAAGTCGCTCCCCCGCATCACTACCTCGCGCGGTGTCTTGTCCAGCTCGACCAACATGCCCGTATAGACGCCTTCCTCCTGCAGAAAGACCTCCCCATCTTCGCCCGCAAC
>JAPOYQ010000052.1:0-3861 GCA_026706505.1 Gemmatimonadota bacterium | reverse complement strand
TCCGTTGGTGGCTGAATGCACTCGCCACAACCTGCCCTTCGGGGCCGACATCACCGGCCCCCACAGCAAAGGAACCCTGCTTTGGAATCCGCAAATAGCCGTTGGCTTCGTTGTCGGTGAACAGGTCTTCGCTACCGTACACATCCTCGGCCCTCGGCGCGACCCACAGGCTGACGCGAATCGCAGTGGGCAGGTGATTTTCAATTGCGGTAACTGCAACGGCACTGTCGAGGCCAGCGTGGATGCGGCGGCGAGCATCGTCGTCCTGTAGGCGGCGAAAGATCGGATCGAACTCGATGCGGGTGTTTTCTTTTAGCTGAAAATAGCCCTGTGTGGCAAAGCGCACGTGGTCGATCTGCACCCAGTGCCTGGAATCGATTACCTCCACGGACTCGCCGTCGCCAATGCGCACGGTCGGCGAGACAGCGACTTCGGTCGGCAGCAGGTTGAGAAACTCGGTCAGCTCTGCGGAGGCCAGCGACAAGGCCAGCGATACTGGGCGATCTGGGTCGCCGCGCTGGAATGTTTCGGAAATTGTCAGGGAACCCCGCTCGCCGTGGCCGTTAGTGCCCTCGATGTGGAGGTCAATGCGACTGCGAAAACCAACGCCTGAGGTCAGGTCGACTTCCAAGGCGACCGAGTTGAAGGCGATCTGATCTAAGCCCGAGGGAAAATTGACCGCGCGGGCGACCGGAGCGACTGGCAGGATGACTTCGTTGAGCACCCCCTCGACGCGGCTAAGTAGCAAATCCTCGGTTTCGACCTCCAGCAATAGCTCGTTGGTGGCGGCCTCTGCGAACTCGCCCTGCACTCGGTATGAGAACCGCAGTTCAAGGGGATTCTGCGGAGCAAGTTCGTTGCCAGCCAAGTCAAAGAGCACCGTCTTGCTCTCACCGGGAGCGAGCGCGTCGATGAGGAAGGTGGTGAGCGTGCCGTCTGGCCTTTTGACATCGTCCAAGACCAACTCGATCTGCAAGGGAATCGCGGTTTGGTTGGTCGCCTTGAAAGTCAGGCCGCCCTCGGCAATGACCGCGTGCGCGATTTGGATGCGGTCGTCGCCGAAGACGAGGGCCTCGGTTTTGGCAATCGCACCGTCAGCCGGCCCAATCGGCACCGCCAAGGCAGCAGAGACGGGCGTGACGCGAAGGCGGTCACCAACTTCTTCGCGATGATTGAAGTCCGCTGTAAAATCTACCGCGAGCAGGCCCTCGTCGTCTATCTTCAGGAAGCCGGCGCGCTCGTCGGCCAAGTCCTGAACCGTTGTCCGGTCGTCGGCAACCGGGATGCTGATCTGGAAATTGGTGCTGGGAATTTGGGGGGGATTTACCTCGCAGCCCGTCAACGCTCCAGCCCCTAGGAGCGCACCCAACCATCGGCACGGCACGACATTCATCTGCCAGCCGCTCAAGGCTCTATTTGATCCCCACGGCCTGGCGCAGCGACTCGACCTTGTCGATCCGTTCCCAAGCGAACTCTGGCTCTTCGCGTCCAAAGTGGCCGTAGTTGGTGGTTTTCCGGTAGATGGGCCGCCTCAGTTGTAGGGCCTCAATGATGCCCTTGGGGGTTAGGTTGAAGACTTTTTCCACAGCCGCGGCGATCTCCTCGTCGGGCGCGACGCCCGTGCCAAAGGTATCGACCCGCACCGATACAGGCGCAGCCACGCCAATGGCATAGGCCAGTTGCACTTGGCAGCGAGCAGCCAAGCGGGCGGCCACCACATTCTTGGCCACGTAGCGCGCCATGTAGTGGGCACTGCGGTCCACTTTGCTGGGATCCTTGCCGGAAAAGGCACCTCCGCCGTGCGGGCACGCGCCTCCGTAGGTATCGACGATGATCTTGCGGCCGGTCAATCCGCAGTCGCCGTGCGGCCCCCCAATGACAAAGCGGCCCGTGGGGTTGATGTGGTATTGGGTACCTGCGTCGAGCAGGTTGGCGGGAATTACTTCTTTTACAACCTGTTCGATCATGTCTTTTTCGATCTGTTCGTGACTGGCCTCGGGGGCGTGTTGGGTCGAGAGGACCACGGCTCCTACCCGCACGGGCTGACCGTCGTCGTACTCGACGCTGACCTGAGACTTGGCGTCCGGGCGCAGATAGGAAATTTTCTCTTCCTTGCGCAGCCGCGTCAGGTGCTGCATAAGCTCGTGCGCGAGGGTAATGGGGAGCGGCATAAGCTGGGGGGTTTCGCGGCAGGCATAGCCAAACATCATGCCTTGGTCGCCAGCACCCTCTTCCTTGTGCAGCCCCTCGCCCGCGTTGACGCCTTGGGCTATATCGGACGATTGCTGGTCCAAGGCCACGAGGATAGAGCACGAGCGAAAGTCAAAGCCCTGCGCGGGATCGCAGTAGCCAATATCGGCGATGACCTGCCTGACGAGGGCTTCGATGTCTAGATGCGCCTCGCTTTTAACCTCGCCAGCGACGACGACTCGGCCGGTGGTAACGAGCGTCTCGCAGGCAACTCGTGCATTGGGGTCCTCGGCGAGCATGGCGTCGAGCACGGCGTCGGAAATCTGGTCGGCGACTTTGTCGGGATGTCCTTCGGATACGGATTCGGAAGTAAACATGTATTTGGACATAGTGTATTCTCAAGCTCCTTCAGTGATACCTCTGACGCCAGAAGGGTACGTACTCGCCGACGGCATCTCCCAAGTGCTCGCGCACTTCGGTTCCAGTGTCCATGGCCAAGCATTGGTCGGCGATCTCCCGCGCCTTTTCCGCGTGAATAGCGCGAATGACCTCCTTGACTTCCGGGATGAGACCGGGGCTTAGACTCAGACAATCCAGCCCGAGACCTAGCAAGAGCGTCGTGGCCAAGGGGTCGCCGGCCATCTCGCCGCAGATGCTCACGGGCGTATTCGTGCGCTGGCCGCTGTCGGCGACCATCTTGATCAAGCGCAAGACCGCCGGGTGAAACGGGTCGTAGAGCCAAGCCACTTTGCTCATGCCGCGATCCACGGCCAATGCGTACTGGGTCAGATCGTTGGTGCCGAGGCTAAAAAAATCTACTTCACTGGCAAAGTGATCGGCCATCAAGGCCACGGACGGTACTTCGACCATAATGCCCAACTTGCAATGCTCGGCAAAGGGCCGCCCCGCCGCTCGCAACTCGTCTTTGGCTTCCTCCACTAGCACCCGGATGCGCCGCAGCTCGTTCAAGCTAGATATCATTGGCAACAAAATTTGCGCCTCGCCGCGTACTCCGGCCCTGAGCAGGGCGCGCAACTGCGTCTTGAACAGGTCTGGGGTATCGAGGCAAATGCGGATGCCGCGCCACCCCAAGAAGGGGTTGGCCTCGGGTGGCACCTCCAAGACGTGGGACAGCTTGTCGCCTCCCAAATCCATGGTGCGGATCACTACGGGATGCGGGACCAGCGATTCGACGAGGGCGGAATAGACCTTGAACTGCTCCTCCTCGGAGGGCAAGCGGTAGTTGAGATACAGGAACTCGGTGCGGTACATGCCCACGCCGTTAGCGCCGTTGTCGAGCGCCATCTGTACTTCGGTCTGCACATCGACGTTGGCCATCAATGCGATTTCCCGCCCGTCTCGGGTAATCGCGGGCAAGTTGCGACGCCGCTCTAGGTCGCGCTCGCGCCGCAGTTGACGCCGGCGACGCGCCCGATAGCGCCGCTCGCCGAGGGCATCGGGCCGCAGGTGGACTTGGCCTTCGTTGCCATCGACGACCACCAAATCGCCGTCTGCCACTTGCTGCGAACAGTCGCCGGTGCCCACGACCGTGGGTAGCTGCAACGAGCGGGCGATAATGGCCGCGTGTGAAGCCGCGCCGCCGGCATCGAGCACCACGCCTTTGATCCGGCGGCGCTCTAAGCGCACCATCTCCGAGGGCAACAAGTCATG
>JAPOYQ010000196.1:1538-7493 GCA_026706505.1 Gemmatimonadota bacterium | reverse complement strand
CAATACCCTGGGGGTGTAGGCATGGAGGTAGTCGTTCTCCAGGGGTTCCTTGGTCACTGCTACGTTTTTGGCGCGAAGTTTGATGCCACCGGAGTGGTGCCCGTGTCGGCGAGGGACGGTAACTGAAATGGCAGACCCGTTAGACAGGTCTATCGCGATCTCATCAGGTGAGTAGACCGCCTTCAGCCGACGAGTTCGATTTCGACCTCCCCATCGAATGGATGTTCAGGAACCAGGGAAAGGAGGCCGACGACGCCGTCGACCTTGCCATCCCATCTCATTGGTAGGGCTGTGCCGCCGCGACACCGGTGCTGGCAAAAGTTGCCTCAATGCTACCGCCATCATCCGCCGCTACCGCTAGCGGACCCCTGAGCACAATGCGACCGATCAGGGCATCAAATCGATGATTTCCCGAATATCGAGAAGGTGGTCAAGGGTCGACAGGGAGTAAGTGCGACCATTAGTGGCGATCACCACATCCACGAGTGCGCTGGGACGTTCTGACCAGCCTTTACCGTCAACAACCGCGCAAGGGAGCAAACCCCGATCGTTAGCGACGTCGGCTGCGTTCTTGATACGAGCAGCCTTGTCTCGAGCGGTCCCTCCGTCTTCCGCAATCTTCGATTCGATGATCACCGTCGGAGATTCTTCCGGCAGTACAAAATCCGGTCCAGGTGAAAGGCCAAACGTTTCGGCAGTCTGGGTGGCTCCAGATGCACCTGACCCCGATCGGTAGTAGGGGATGGCATGATCGTCGAGCAGATCGGCGATCGGCTGCTCCAGCAGATTGTCTCCCTTCACTTCGGAGTAAGCGTTCTGAACTACGCTCCAAACCCCTCCGACGTATCTCTGGTACAGCAATGTTGAGTAGGGCACACCACCAGCTGAATTGGCAACTGTGGCCCAGCCGTCCAGCGTGTCCCGCTTGTCGAGTTTGGAGTGAAAGAAGTCCTGCGCCGATTCGGGTACTTGGAGGATGCTCCGGTCCATGACCGCGATAACTGCTTTAGCTACGGCGTCAATCATTTCAATACGCTTCGCCGTTGCTTGCTTCCGTGCCGGACTGCGTTCAAAGGTCTTGAGGGTTCCTCCTGAAGTGCGTGATCCTGGATGAGCGAGCTTCATTGCCCATGCCAGCTCGTTGTATGTAAATCCCAAGATCATTCGCAGTGGGGCTAGGGTCTCGGGCGTTTGAGTCAAGGCTGCTGTCAGGGTTGACACCGAGATATTTGTGAAGTCGTTGGTGTATTCGGCCAACTGGCGGTACGCGTCATCGAAGGCCGCTTCGGAGGCCATGGCATCGCCTTTGGGGATGTAGTGGAACGACGGCTGGGTCGCAGCGACAAAGCTTTGCCCGAGAACGTTCGCAGCCTCATCTCTGAGCGCTCCTGATTGGCGCAGCAGAACAGCTACCGCTTGACGACGAGTCGTAGGGCTGGCAGTAGTTCCAGCGCTGGCAAGAAGATCCCGGTCGGATTCAGTTAGCGACACGAAGCAGCCCCAATTCTTCCTGGACATAATCGCTGGCCAGGCGTTCCTTGGCGACTGCTGCGTACTCGGCGTGCAGTTCTATTCCACCGGAACGCCGCCCGTGTCGGCGGGCAACGGTGACTGTGGTACCCGAACCTGCAAATGGGTCGATGGCGATTCCATCGGGCGGGCAGACCGACTGGACAAAGAACTCGGCCAAGCCTTCGGGCATGACTGCGGTGTGCTGTCCGGCAGGGCCCCTGTGTTGATTGTAGGTTTGGCCTACGGTGATGACGTTCCCTGGATCGGCGCCACCGCGGCCATAGGTCCGAGTCCGGTCTCGGCCAAATCCGGCGTCGGTGTTTCGCCGGCCGTTGGTGTCCTTTAGCCGACGCTTGATCTCAGCTTCGTCTGCTCGATACGGCACACGCACTTGATCCAAGTCGAAGTACGGTTTGGACCCTTTGGTGAAGTGGTAAACGTACTCAAATGCGTCCTTGGTGCGAGGTCCGAAGCGACCTGGGATCGCATTGGGCTTGCTCCAGATGTACGTCTCCGTCCACCGCCACCCCATGTCTTGCAGGGCGATCACGAGTTGGTACACGTACGGATGACGCTGACCCCTCAGCGGCCCTGACTTTGCCACCCGGTTCTTGATGTTGAGTACGAAGGAACCGGTCTCCCTGGTGGCCCGGAGCATGGCCTCCGCATAGGGCAGGA
This sequence comes from Gemmatimonadota bacterium, assembly GCA_026706505.1. The sequence goes on along the minus strand of JAPOYQ010000196.1, from coordinate 5,303 downwards.
ACCACTCCACGTACCTGTCCGGGCTGATCTTGGAGTATGCCCGAGCATCGGCATAGGGCGGCGACATGAAAAAGAGGTCCACCGACCCCTCTGGCAATCTCGGCAGCCACTCAGCAGAATCCCCCCAAACCACCCCTTCTTCTAACAGCACAGACAGTGCCTCGTCCCCTTCCACGGAAGGCACCGGAGCTACCTGACCAGCCATATCCAGAGAATACTCATCCCCAGTGACACCCTTGTGATTCCCGGGGAATCAGGCACTGGCCAACCATTCTGGTACTGAGTGCCAAGAACCGATAAGTCAGCACACGGACTTCTGAGTTGGCTGAGCACTTCGGCAGACGTTCATTCGTCGCCTTCAAGGAGCATCCCAGCAGCGGCATCAGGATCGATATCCCATTCCAGTGCAAGGCACTTTGCGTGCCAGACCAGCGCTGAGTAATCCGTGACTTCGTCATACGTGAGTGAGAGCGCCACTTGAGCAGCAAAGCCAGGCTCGGTGGAAGCGCCCTCACATTCGGCTTGGACGTGCGCACCGAGTCCCTCAATCATTGAACGCAACCAAGCAATGACAGGGTCGTCGGGCATTTCACGGAGCCTTCCGTACGCCGTTTCAAGCTCTGAATGAGCGGTGTCAGCAACACCTTGGACTATCTCATGGTCTTGTTGTTCCTCTGGAAGACAACAGATGCCCGAGATCGTTTGGAGTGCCAACTGCGCCTTATCGAATGTTGCAGCGAGTTGATCAGGGTGTGCTTCAGGCAGGCTGTCCAGTCCTTCAGCTTGAGTTTCGGGCCAGAGGTTGAAGATGTATCTCATGGCAAGCATCGGCACCGGCCTATTGCTCCGGAGAGGAACGAGAAGATACTCCTCGCCAGGTTGCTGGTATCGGTTGATGGAGACGGCTAGCTGTCCGACAGCCTCAAGCCAGTCAAGCAGGGAATCCACTTCTACACAGATGCGGAATTCAAGGAGACCATTCTTGTCGAGAGAATCGAACACATCTGCTGAGTACTCGAGTTCGCGACAGACAGACTCCATTTCCCTGATACGAGACTTCTGCCTCCGTCCGCAGGTCTTTTGGCAGGCCTTTGCTATACGTTCGAGAGCCCGATGTTGTGTCCTGGACAATTCATCTTCTCTGAGTTTGGCCAGGGTGATCTGGTCGTAAGAAAGCTCGCGAACGACCGTGGCGATGTGTTCAAGTGAGGTTTGCAAGCTTTGAAGGCTTGGTGGCGCGCCGTCGACTCCGATGAGATGCCAAGGCTCAAATGCTGCGTGGGCGATCTGCTCGCTGATGATGGTGTCGCTTATGTAGGCGGCAAGTGCACGGTACTGAAGCGGCTGACGTAAACGTTCGAACACAAAGGGTCCTAGACTGCTGATGAGCTCCGTTAGGCTGCTAGCTAGTTCAAGATTCTGGCCATTGGGTTTTGTGGTGGCATCAACCGGGTTCAGTTGGCGAGGTAGGGGTAGGGCCATGCCCCCTTGGTGCAGTTCCGAGATTTGCTGGGCAATGACCTCAGGAGCAGGCTGCTTCCCCACTACAAAAGCTGTTCCTATCTTGTGTGTGAGTTCAGATGCGTCATTGAGAAGAGGCAGGGCCTGTTGCAGTCTCGTGGTGTCTGATTCGCTGATTGTCCCCAAGGCCATACTCATGCGCGCTTGAGTCCAAGCCGCGGCTGTCGCTGGATGGTCGTACTCTCTCTTGAGGCTACTAGCTCCGATTGTGTAATCGCCGCAGGTCAGTGCATGGTTACCAGGCAGTAGAGCTTGGACGTCTACAGACCCAATCCAAGGCAAGCACCGGAGTAGAGTCCGTCCAACGTTGTGCGCCTCCACAGTTGGATCTTCATGGAGCTCATCTGAGATATATAAGAACCGAGCAGATGCGACAAGTTCGCCACTATTGACTTCTTGGACTTCCAGATGTGTGATCCAGGGATTTTCTGCACGTATTCGTTCGATGAGACCTGCCTCGCCCCCCAGGGCTTCTGCAAGTGCATTTGCCAAGTGGAGATCGACGTCGCGGACGGCCGCCAGGCACTGGGATAGATCCTCTAGCGGAGATCCTTGTAACTTCATGACTAAGGGAGACTGATTGTCCACCTGGTTCTGGACAGCCGCTATGTGCGCTGATTCGACACCAGCAAGTGCAGCGACAAGCCCTATTGCCTTTTGTGTATCTGTAGTCGAAAGAAGGAGCTGGGCCAATTGGTCTTGGCCAATGGCCTCGATTAGGTCTTCCCGAGAATCCCGTGCGACCGTGGAATTGATCGCTCCACATGCTCTTCGAAAGCCGGGCGCGTGATAGTTGGGGGGTTGAATGTCTTGGACAGCGAACACAAATAGAGCAGGTCGAGCTGCCACTTGGACCCCGTGTTCCCTAGCAATTTCGTTCCATACGTTGGCTTTCTCATGAAAGTCGGCGAGTCTCAAGCCCTGAAGACATGCAGCGACACGGTCAATGTCTAGCGAGTCTTCGCCCACCATCTCTACGACGATGTTCCGTGCCTCGGGATGATCGATGAGCATCGCACCCAGGAATCTGTGCAACTGCGACGTAGGAACGAGGCGGACGACTCTTTCAAGAGTTTGATAGATAGTCGGCGGAGGTGAGTCATGGATTGAATCGCAAATGGCTGTCGAGCGCAGCCGATGGAGTCCACCGATCCATCCATCTCGCTCCACCACTAGATGTTCTGCCCTTAGCCGGTCCAGGGCTTCTCGCATTTTGAGCTCAGGCATATCGCAAGATGCCGTGATGTCAGACGCGGACAACTCTGCAGACCAGCGATCAGCCGCGGAGACGAGCGCCAACACACTGATTTCGTTGTGACGATTCTCGGTCATGCGCTGATTGACCTGGTCATCAATCAGGTCGCGTAGCCGCTTGCCACTGGTCAGGAGGTGCGTGAACTCGAGCGTTAGTCCATCCGCGTCTTCGAGTGCTTCCTGCCAATGAAGTGCTGTGGTGGCGCCCCGTTCGACCAGTCCTTGGTAAATCACCTCAGCAGTACGCTCATCCAGTCGTATCTCAACGGTGGAGCACTCCGCCATGTCCCCAAGGAGTGCGAGGTCTTCATTTCGTGCTGTGGCCACGAGAAGGATACCTTGAACCGCTGCGGCCTCGGACCGGAGTTGGCTCCAGCCCCTAAAGTCGCCTGTGCCAGCAGAGTCAACTAGGAAACCGATCGGGTTCTGGGCAGAGGCGTTGTAGGCGCGTGCTAGACGAATGATGTTTGAAACGCCGTCGGGCGCAAGCCGTCTGACTCGAAACCACAGCACATTTGGCATCTCACCTGGAATGGTCCACAAGACTGCGCTCTTGCCGACGCCAGAGGGGCCAGTGATAACGACCGCGGATTTCTGTCCCAATCCCGACTTTATCTGATTGTTCACATCAGGACGGCGGACGACCAGGCCGGACGCTACATGGGAGGGTTGGGTTGCTACACCCTTGTAGAAGCGGCTGCTGTCGGGCAATTCCCCGTCACCGAGATCGAGGGGCTCACAGACTCCATCTCGAATTGCGGCTTCCAATGAGTCCAAGTCAATTTGGGATGCGAATTCTTGAATCTTGTCGACAATCTCTGTCCTACTTAGAGCGCGCCTGTCGCCGTGAGTTCTAGAGGCGTTTTCGTTTGAGGAATCACCGATTTCAACGCGGAGCAGCAACGCAATGTGCTTGAGGGATGAGGGAGGCAACGTTGAAAGGTCATCAAGGTCCTTAAGGCAGTCAAGAGTCTCCTCGGTCACTGCATC
>JAPOYQ010000196.1:0-1528 GCA_026706505.1 Gemmatimonadota bacterium | reverse complement strand
CTGCATCCCACGAGATGACTGCAAACATGGTGGATGGCAGAAGAGCATCGATGTCGGTGTCAGAGAATCCGTTTGCTTTGCCCTTGCTTCTGAGGCTCTGAAGGAGCTTCGAGTCTTCGGGTAGCGACTCTCCGGTCGTCACCCCCGAACCGTGCAGGCAGCTGCTCCCCCTTGATGTCCCGCTCGAACACGACGCCAAGCTGTGCATCCGTCTCGTCTCGAGCCAAATGGCTCTTCCAGACTTTCAGGATGTGGTCTGTAGCTTCATGTACCGGGAATTCCCCCGACAGGTGACCCCGTGATTTGATCTGGACATGCCACGGCGTCTCACCCTCCAGCGACACGTCTTCATACCCCTCAGGGACAACAGCGCTAGCTTGGATGCGTCCCGCTGCAAGCCGGGCTGCGAGCAAGGCTCCTACAGCGTCTTGGAAGCGGTAGCCCCTTCCACTCCTTGCCCCGGATCTACTTGCGTCCCAGTTTGCTTCAAGATCACCATTGCCAACACCTTCATCATCTGGCTTTCCTTCATCGTGTGATGAGGGGCCGGTTCCGGGCTGACCTCCTGTCTTGCCCTTAGATGGTCTTGGCGTCGTCCCGCCTCTACGTCGCCCTTTCTTGCGCTTGTTGGCCACGTCCAAATCCTCTCACCAGCGAGCGACAATACCCCTCTTCTCTCAGTTGCCGACTGTGGTTTCGCAGATCGTTTGTGAGGACTTCGCCGGCCGGGCCTAACCCAGTGACTGCAGCGCTTGCTCTTGAACCAAAAAAGACTCGCTGGGATCCCTACCCGGCGTATTTGAGGTGGGAGGGGACGAAGTCGTCGACGAACAGCATGATCTCCCCAGGTTCCAGCCGCTCGTCGTTCGGTTCCAGGTCTAGGGGCTGCACACCCTCCAGCACCGCTCCGAGCTTGGCGGCCCGCAGAGGATCGACTGGCAGTTCGAACGAGAAAAACCCCTCGTCATCTGTGATGGTCTCCAGCGTCGAAGCTTCGCCATCAGTCGTCTGGACCGCCAGCCAGACATCGACGCCAGCAACATAAGCCTGGCCGGTTACCCCGACTAGCCGCCCATGAAGGGTTTGACCCGAAGCCCCTTCCTACATCTCAGTAGAGATATTCGCTGCTCGCCCGCCTACGGCGTGGCGTCCCGCATCGGGCCGGCTGGCACCAGCTGGCCCCGTGCGCCCAGATCGGGGTCTTGCTCCAAGAGTTGGAAGGAGTCATTGCTGGAGAGCTTGTCCGACCCCAACGATGCGTAGGGCTGGCCGGCAATCGAAAACTCTCCCGCGTTGGCGATGGCCTCGGCGAACGTCTCGTGGGTCAGGTTGGGTCCGGCCGCGGTGGCCAGCAACTCGAAGATCTGGAAGAACCGGCAGTGGCCGGCCAGGGCGGTAAACCAAAGCGGCTCGCCCTCTTCGATGGAGTCGGGGTGCTTGATCTCGATATCGGGGTGCTTGGCATTGAACGCGTCGAGGCATTCCTTGAACCGGGGATCGGTCTCGAAAATCTGGGCATCTGTCATGG
>JAPOYQ010000397.1:3331-7506 GCA_026706505.1 Gemmatimonadota bacterium | reverse complement strand
TACGGGGTCGAGCGCGGCGACGGGCTTTTCTATCCATCGCGGGTGGGGATGATGTTCGGAGCGGATATTCAGCCCTTTGAGCAGGCGGCCTATTGGCGCACCTGGCACAACATGCAGAGTCTGATCGAGCGCGGGTTCGACCCGCTGACGGTGCTCATCGATCGGGCACACGACCACAGCATGGACTTTTGGGCCAGCTTGCGGATGGCCGCCTACGGGAATATAGATCCGGCCCACAGGCTGGCCGACGGCGGTGGCGGACTGGCGCACGCGGAGGTGCGGGCGCACATCTTGCAAGTGGTTGAGGAACTGGCGACCGAGTACGAAACTGATGGCGTCGAGTTGGACTTTGCCCTGCCGGGCGGGGCACCGCGCATTTTGCGGGAGGAGGATGTGGAGGCGACGACGCCCATTTTGACCGATTACGTAGAGCAGCTCGCCGAGCGAGTGCGCGGACAGCGGTCGGGGGTGGTTGGAGCGCGGGTTTTGCCCACCGAGGAAATGAATCGGGCGCAGGGGCTGGACGTGCGGACTTGGCTAGAGCGCGGGTTGGTGGATTTCTTGGTGCCGATCCGCTACGGCTATATGATCCTCGACGGAGACATGCCGATAGATTGGCTGGTCGAGGCGGCGCACGCGGCCGACGCGGCGGTCTATGGCACTTTGCAGCCCTATGTATCTGATGAGTCGGTTGGGGCCGAGCGGGTTTGCCCCTCTCCGGCCCAACTGCGGGCGGCGGCGATGAATCTGTTGGATCGGGGCTGTGACGGGCTGTACGCGTGGTTTATGCCCTGGCCCTTAGGAGACCAGGAGCGCAGCGCGCTGAGCGAACTGGGTAGTCGGAATCTGATGCAGGAGAAGGACAAGCACTACGTGCTGGCGCGGCAGGCAGCGGGTGAGGAAAACCAGTACCCAGTGGCGCTGCCAGTGGAGATTGCAGCCGACGACCGGGCGCAGCATACCATTCCCTTTTACTTGGCCGACGACGCGCAAGAAGGCCGCGTCAGTCAGGTGCTGTTGCGGATCAGGATCGTCGATTTGGTCTCGGATGACCGCTTGGAGATCGCGCTCAACGGCCAGTCGCTGCAAGGAGAGATATGCCGCCGCGAGTACGGCTATAAGGTCGTTCCGTATCAGGGCATGTGGCTGATTTTTGACTTGCAGCAGGTGCGGCCACAGCAGGGGGCGAACCGCTTGGAGATTGCGCTGGTGGAGCGACCGGACGATTTGGTGAGTCCGCTGAGAGTCATAGATGTGGAAGTCGAGGTGAAGTATCACCCCTTGCCGACGGGCTCGAAACGAGGGAGCTGAGCCCAGAGGAATAGATTCGTTACTTCAAGGCGTGCAAGGCTACATGGAACAGGACGAAATGCTGAACATTGCGGTAGTTGGAGCCGGCAACATAGCCCAGAGGCACCTGACAGTGCTCACCGACCTTCGCGAGGGGTGTGTGACGACGCTTGTGGACAGCAACCCTCGCGTTCTGGAAGAGACAGGAGCGCGGTTCGGCGTGTCGAATCGCCTGAACTCGCATGAGAGCCTGCTGGAAGGGGATCGGCCCGACGCCGTTTTCGTTCTCGTGAGTGTCCTCCAGGTCGCCGATGTCGCCGCAGACTTCATTCGGTCTGGTATCCCGACCTTTCTGGAAAAGCCTCCTGGCCTCTATACGTTCCAGACCCGTGCGCTGGCCGATCTGGCGCGAGCGGTGGGTACGCCGGCGATGGTAGGCGTAAATCGGCGGTTCTATTCCACGCTTCTCAAGGGCAGGGATCTGATCCTCGAATCCGGGCCGGTACAAAGCGTCACCGTGGACGCCCACGAAGATATCCAGCGGGTCCGGGAAAACCCGAAATTTCCGCAAGAGGTCCTGAAACGCTGGAGCGTGGCAAACGGCATCCACGCCCTGGACCTGCTGCGATTCTTCGGCGGTGACGTGGTGAGCGTCCAGCCGATGCACCATACTGTGGAAGGTCCCATGCCGGACTGCTGTTCGGCGCTGTTGACCTTCGCGGGCGGGGCTGTCGGGCGTGCGTCTATGGACTGGTTCGCTCCGGGAGGGCACCGCGTAGAGGTGCGCGGCAATGGGGTTACCTTCATGTCCGCTCTTGGGCAAGCCGCAACCTTGAGACGCAGGGGCGGACAGCCGGAGAACGTCGAAGGGGATGACATCGATCGCCGCTACAAACCGGGATTTTATCAGCAGGATCGCACGTTCTTGAGATGGGTCCAGAATGGAGGCGCACTTCCGTTCCCGGCCTGTAGTCTGGACGACGCGGTGAAGACGATGGAGATGATCGACGCCATCTCGGGGACATGATGCACCGACGCGCCCTTCGGCCGTCTTGCATGCCTTGACATGATGAATCTCTCCTCCATATAATTGGCCTGCCATGCAAGCGAACAACTGCCATCTTTTATCCATTGCCGTGCGCGTGGGCAGCGAATTGAGTCGCATGAGAGGTTCCACTTGGGCCTCGCAAAGGATAGGTGTGCCCACGCCACTCTGAAGAGGCCAAGCTAAGACATTTATAAACAATGAGTTGTATAATTTAGCCGGGAGCCTCGTTCCCGGCTTTTTTATGACTTTCAGAGACCGCGGGCTTATTGTCTGCGGTCTTTTTTTTGGAGATAACTGATGATAACACTACTGCACAAATACGGAAAAACCATCGCCATCGTCGCGACACAGTCGCTCAACGACGCGCTTTGGGGCCTGATTGGCGACTTCGCGTTGCGGCTATTCCACGTAGCCATCCTGCTCTCGCTCTGGCGCACGGTGATGGCGGGCCAAGGCGTGGTTGCGGGGATGAGCTTGGAGGCGGTGCTGACCTATACCATGATCGCGGCAATTTTTGCCGACCAGCTATCGGGCCGCACCCAGATCGACAACGATCTGTGGAGCGGCAATATAGCCAACCGCTTCTTGCGGCCGATGGGGATCTACGGGCAGATGCTGGCCGAGATGGTCGGTGGCTGGATCCCCGGCTTGCTGTTCTTTGCGCTGCCGCTGTTGCTCATTGCGCCGCTGCTGGGAGTTGACCCCTTGCCGGCGACATGGACGGCCGGGCTGTGGTTCCTGCTCAGTTTGGCGCTGGGCGTGGCAGTGGGCACGGCGTTGGATCTGTTCTTTGCCGCGTGCATGGTCTTCTTGGAGCACAGCGTGTACGCGCTGCAACGGATCCGCACCACATTGACGGTGCTGTTGTCGGGCCGGTTGGTGCCGCTGGCGCTGTTGCCGTGGGGCCTCGGGGACTATCTCGAGTTGCTGCCCTTTGCCTCGCTGGCGTCGGTGCCACTGCGCCTGTACACCGGCACGGGCGATCCACATTACCTCATCCCGTTGCAGATAACCTGGGCTATAGTGCTGTGGGTTGGTGCGCACGCACTCTGGTGCCACAATCGCGAAAGGCTGGTGTCCCATGGCGGCTAACCACAACCCCTTAGTCCAGGTTATCAGGCGCTGGCGGGTGCAGGCCTATCTCGACTTCATGTGGATGACCCGGGACTTCAAGTTTTTTCTTATCAACGTCGTCTCCGACTTCATCCTCAGCCTCTCGGGGGTGGTGGCGGTATTCCTCCTAGCCGAGCGCTTTGCTGGGATCGGGGCGTGGAGCCAAGACCAGATTCTCTTCATGCTCGGCTACGCCGCCTTAGTACAGGGACTGCTCGAAATGTTCTTCGGCTACAACGAGCTGGCCATCAGCCGCCGCATCGGCCGCGGCCAACTCGACCACACTCTGGTCCAGCCACAGCCGGTGTGGATGGCCCTGCTCACAGAAGGCTTCATGCCCTTCTCCGGCTGCTGGGGAGCCATCGTCGGGTTGGGGATCAGCGCTTGGTCTTTGGGGCAGTTGGATGTGGCCGTGGAACCCGGTTGGTGGCTGTGCTATGGAGTCCACCTACTGTCTTCCTGCGTGGTGGTCTTGGCCTTCTCCTATTTGTGGAGTGCGCTGGCGTTTTGGTCGCCGGTGGGTGCCGAGGAGATCAGCTCCCGTACGATTAGTTTCGCCTGGCAGTTGAAGTCGTTTCCGCTCGATGGGCTGCATCCATTCTTGGTCAACGGTCTGTTGAGCGTGCTGCCAGTGGGTTTTGTCGCTTGGTATCCGTGTCGGGTGCTGCTCGGGATTGACCAAGGTACTGGATCGCTGTGGACTACGCCGATAGTTGCCTGCGCC
>JAPOYQ010000397.1:0-3321 GCA_026706505.1 Gemmatimonadota bacterium | reverse complement strand
TGTGGCGCTGATAGCTATCAAGAAAGGAATGAATCACTATGGACACACGGGATCGCAGCGCTACTTGCGCTGGGGACATCGCAGTTGAGTTGCAGGGGGTCAACAAGACCTTCTACCAACGCCAGCGCTCGGCACATGTGCGCGATGTGTTCAAGAATCTCTTTCGGCCCCGGGTGCGCGAGATTCGCGCTCTACAGGATGTGGACCTTGTTGTGCGCCAGGGCGAGATCGTCGCCTACGCTGGCCCCAATGGCGCGGGCAAATCGACGACGGTCAAGCTGCTGTCGAGCGTGCTGGCGCCGACGTCGGGGAGCGTGAGGGCCTTGGGAATGGACCCGATGCGGGACCGGGTGGCCTATGTCAGCCGCATTGGCGTGGTCTTTGGCCAGCGCACTGAACTGTGGTGGGATCAGCCCGTGTCGGCGAGTTTTGAATGGAAGCGGGTCGTGTGGGATATTCCGCAGGAGCGCTACGAGCGGATGCTCGGCTTTGTGCGCGAGTTGCTGGGCCTCGACGAGTTCATGGATAGTCTGGCGCGGCAGTTGAGTCTAGGGCAGAAGATGCGAGCAGACCTCGGGCTGATGCTCATGCACGAGCCGGAGATCCTCTTCCTAGACGAGCCGACGATCGGCGTCGATGTGCTGGCTAGACGCCATATCCTCGACTTTATCAAGGATCTGAACCGCGAGAAGGGCGTAACGGTGATGATCACCAGCCACGATATGGACGAGTTGGAACAGCTAGCTGGTCGAATCGTGATGATAGATCGGGGACGAATCGCCTTTGACGGCCCCTTTGACGAGTTGCGCAATCACTTCGGGGACAGGCGGCGGTTGCGCTTGCAGACGAGTGAGGAGGCGGCACCGGACCTGAGCCGTGCCGAACTCCTGACGACGGAGGCTGGCTGGCACGAATACGTCTTTGACGCGGAACAGGTTAAATTGCCGGCCCTGCTCGCCGAAGCTTCGGCGCAGGCATCGGTGCTCGACGCGGAGACGCATCGGGCACCGATCGACGAAGTGATCGCGGATATTTACGCAGAGTGGGAGACGTGAACCTCACTCAATGCCCAGCAGTTCGACTTCAAAAATCAGGGTGGCGTTGGGCGGAATCCCTGCGCGGCCCCCTGGGCCGTAAGCCAATTCGGGCGGGATGGTCAGCTTGGCCTTGCCGCCCACTTTCATCATTTGCAGTCCCTCAGTCCAGCCTTTGACTACCTGGTCGAGGGCGAAGGTTACGGGCTCGCCGCGCTCCACCGAACTGTCGAAGACCGTGCCATCAATCAGCGAGCCGTGGTAGTGCACTTTGACCCGGTCGGTGGCTTTGGGCGAGACCCCGGTGCCGGCCCTCAACTCTTTGAAGATGAGGCCGGAAGCTGTCTGCACGGCGCCTTCTTCTTGGGCGGCCTTTTCCATGAAGGCCTGGCCCTCTGCCTCGGCTTGGGCCTGAACTCTTTGCAAGCGCTCCTGCAACATGGGGTTGATTTTGGGGCCGAATTCCCCTAGGGGGACGATGGTTTCGCTGCCCTTGAGGGCATCGGCAAAGCGCTGCAGGACTACCGCTATTTCCGCGTCGCTGAATTGCCCCTTGAACGGCTCCATAGTGTTTTGTGCTATGACTAGGCCCAAGGCGTAGAGGACCTTTTCTTCTTCGGTCTCCACTTTGGCCGGGGTGTCGGTCTTGGCTTCTTGGCCGTTGCAGGCAAGCAGGACGAGCGAGGTATAACCTACCCCTAGCAGGTGTGCTATCTTCATGAGATTTCTCCGCGTGAAAGATGGGCGTTGCGGCCACGCACCCTGCATGGGAAGATAAGAAGGCGATATTATTTGACTGATTTGCAGTGGAACGGGGTCGGTCCCAACAGAGAAAATGTCGGACCGAAGACGTCAAAAAAGTTCAATTCCCGCTCGGCTTCACAGCGGAGGAGTCTGGCCGGATATCCAAGGAAAGTAGGCCGCCCCCGGTTCTAGGGCAAGGAGGGGGACGGCTCCTAGTGAGTCCGCCGATAGGGGTGACACCATTGCCGCGTTTAGGTGTTATAAGTCACAACTGATGGCTGGTTGGACGATTTGATCGTCCTTTTTCGCGCTTAATTCGCCAATCCAAAACAGGAGGATTAACCATGAGAAAATACGCGCTAGGGATAGTGACGCTTGCATTGGCACTCGTCGCGCCATCGTCGGCTGTAGCGCAGGGGACGGGCGATGTGCTGAACGAGGCACCGCTAATACCCATACCGCAGGACATGACCTACGAGGAATACCAGGACATGAACCGCCGCATCTCCACCGGATTGATGCGGAGCGCGATTCCAGTGCCGGGTATGATGCACTTTTACGCGGGGGAACCTACGACCGGGAAATGGCTTTTGGCGACGGGTCTTGCGGGAGTCGCCTCGATCATCGCCGGGGCGGCACTTTGGGAAGATGGCGAATTCGCGGATACGGATTTTGATGTTTTGGTAATCAACGCCGGGGACGACGGCAAAGAAAGACGCTACGAGAAGATACCCGTTTCGCTAGAAGGCGAGACTCCAAAGTACCGCCTGCGCGAACTCCAGCGCGATGGCGGAGCGGGCGGACCGCTGGTTGCGCTGGGAGTGCTTACCATCGCTGGCAGCATGATCTACGACTTCTTGCACGGCATTCAAGTGATTGAGGCCAAGCGCGATCGGGTGCGGTTTAAGTACGGCAAGCGGCTCAAGCTGCAAGCGGGAGTACGGACGGGAATGTCCCGCGTGGCGCTGAGCTATGCCTTCTGATCCGAACCATCCCAACCGGCGATAAAGCGTTCGACGCTGAGGTCGGCGGGCACGTCGTTGAGGTAGTAATGGGTATCCTCGCCTTGGAAACCGGGGCCCCATTGCAACTCTGGGGCTTGGAGGGCGTCGTCCACTGGCTCGAAGCGCGCCCGCAGCGCGGCGGCTTCCGCTGCTGAAAAGCGGTCGGCGATAAGTTGCCCCCACTGCAAGGTCATCGGGTGCATGCTGGTGGCGTAACGTTGGTCTTGGGCAGGAAGCGCGGCAAAATCGGGGCGTTTGAGGTGGTGGATGCGGCGTGCGGCTTTGCTCAAAAACAGCGTCGATTGCAACTGGCCCTTGGGGCCGCGGCCTGGATGCAGGACGTCGAGCGCGGCGCGGTAGGCCGCGCCGTCCTTTTGCAAAGCCGCACGGAGCGCGGCCTCGGTTTGGCCCAACTTCTGTTGGCTGTGTTGATCCCAGCGGGTGAAGGTAGTTTGGGCCGCTGGCGAGAGATGTTCGAGGTAGCTGAGGTCTGGATAGTGGGTGAAGTCGGAAAAGCCGCCGTGGATGGTGCGGCGCAG
>JAPOYQ010000456.1 GCA_026706505.1 Gemmatimonadota bacterium | reverse complement strand
GGTCGCCGAGCCGTTGGTGGAGGGGCGGGTGCGTCTTGCTTCGGGCCAAGCGGCGGTAGCGGCACAGGTGCTGTTGTTCGATCTGACCGATTTGCGGCGCGGGCCGGTAGCGCGGGCGAAGACCGATACAGAGGGCTATTTCGCGCTGGCGTCGTTGGGCGGTCCTGCGCTGCCGCAGGGGTTTGCGCTGGGGCAGAATTATCCGAATCCGTTCAATCCTTCGACGATTATTCCGTATCAATTGCCGACGGTCGTGCAGGTGCGGCTGGAAGTGTTCAATGTGCTGGGGCAGCGGGTTGCGACGCTGGTGGATGAGGAACAGCCAGCGGGTTTTCACACAGCGGCTTGGGACGCGACGAATGCGGCTGGTCAGGCGGTGGCCGCCGGGGTGTATATGTACCGGCTGACAGCGGGTCGAGAGCGGCATACGCGGCGGATGGTGCTCATTGATGGGCAAGCGGGTGTGGCGGCTGGTGTGGCTCCAGCGGCGACGCTCCCGACGGCAGTGGTGGAGCGGAAGTATGGTCTTGCCGTTGTGGGTACGGGATTGGCGACCTATGTAGATGCGGATTTTCGCGTGGGGACGGTGCCGGTGGACATTGTGGTGGAGACGCTGGATAGTGCACCGCGGGCGAAGGTGCTGACCGGCGGCATTTTGGGTGATGTCAATGCCGACGGCCAAGTTGATTTGGCCGACGCGCTGGCCGTGGCCTTGTACATTATCGATTCGTCCATCACGCCGCCGAACAACGGCGATATCAATCTCGGCGATGTCAATGCCGACGGCGAGCTTACGACCGCCGATGTGCTGCTGCTTGCGGCCTATAGTGCCAATCCGTCCGATCCGTCGCTGCCGGCGGGGATTGGGCAGGTGGTTGATGGTGGCGGGAACTTAGCAGCCGGGACCCTACGCCGCTTGACCGACCACTCGGGATGGGACGGCTCCCCCTCTTGGTCCCCCGATGGTCGCCACATCGCCTTTGTATCCCACCGCGACGAGCGCGACGGCAATTGGGATATTTACGTGATGGGTTCGGATGGTAGCAACCCAACCCGCTTGACCGACCACCCAGCCGACGACTGGCACCCCTCTTGGTCCCCCGATGGTCGCCACATCGCCTTCATATCCGAGCGCGACGGCAATCGGGATATTTACGCGATGGATTCTGATGGCAGTAACCTGCGCCGCTTGACCGACGACCCAGCCGACGACTGGCACCCCTCTTGGTCCCCCGATGGTCGCCGCATCGCCTTTGTGTCCGAACGCGACGGTAACTTCGAGCTTTACGTGATGGATTCTGATGGCAGTAACCTGCGCCGCTTGACCGACGACCCAGCCGGCGACAGGTCTCCCTCGTTTTCCCCCGATGGTCGCCACATCGCCTTTGAGTCCAACCGCGATGGCAACTATGAGCTTTACGTGATGGATTCGGATGGCAGCAATCCCCGTCGGCTGACCCACCACACAGCATCGGACTTTTCTCCCTCTTGGTCGCCTGATGGTCGCCACATCGCCTTTGTATCCGAGCGCGACGGCAACGAAGAGATTTACGTGATGAGTTCCGATGGCAGTAATCCACGCCGCCTGACCCACCACTCGGCATGGGACAGCTCCCCTTCGTTTTCACCCGATGGCCGCCACATCGTTTTTGCTTCTGGGCGCGGGCGCGACGGCAAAATTTACGCGATGGAGCTTCGAGAGGAAGGCGGCGAGATTGCTTCTACCGATGGCTTGGAGGTTGCCGATTATACAACGTGGCATTTGCCGGAGGGGGTCCTTGCCCGCTTGGGAAAAGGAACGGTTGAGGCGGTGGCGTTCTCGCCCGATGGGCAGGTGCTAGCGGTGGCTGGTGGCATTGGTATTTGGCTGTACGACGTAGAAACCTACCGTGAACTGGCGCTTCTCACCGAGTCTATGGCTCGGGTTTCTTCCGTGTCGTTTTCTCCGGATGGCTCCATGCTGGCGTCCGGCGACTGGGACAACGACGTGATCCTTTGGGACGTGGCAAGTCGCACTCAACTAACTACCCTAGAAGGACATACGGGTAGGGTTTCTTCCGTATCGTTTTCTCCGGATGGCTCCATGCTGGCGTCTGGGTCATGGGACGGCACGGTGATCCTTTGGGACGTGGCAAGTCGCAGTCAATTAACTACCCTAGAAGGACGTACGGCTCGGGTTTCTTCTGTATCGTTTTCCCCAGATGGCTCCATGCTGGCGTCCGGAGGGAGCCCCGACGTCGTTCTTTGGGATGTATGGAGTAATAGTCAGCTAGCCACTCTGCAAGGGCATACGTCTGGAGTCGAATCCGTATCGTTTTCCCCAGACGGTTCCATGCTGGCGTCCGGGGCAGGGGACGGTACGGTGATCCTTTGGGATGTATGGAGCGACAGTCAGTTAGCTACTTTGGAAGGGGATAGCTGGAGGGTTTCTTCCGTATCGTTTTCCCCGGACGGCTCCGTGCTGGTGTCCGGGGGAGGCTCCGACATCGTTCTTTGGGACGTATCGAGTCGCAGTCAACTGGCTGCCCTGAACGGAGACAGTCCGGTGTCTTTTTCCCCGGATGGTTCCATGCTGGTGTCCGGGTCATGGGATAGCACGGTGATCCTTTGGGACGTAGCAAGTCGCATCCCACTGGCCACTCTGCAAGGGCATAAGTCTGGGGTCGAATCCGTATCGTTTTCTCCGGACGGCTCTTTGTTGGCAGCCGGAGGGAGGGGTAACGTCGTTCTTTGGGACGTATCGAGTCGCAGTCAACTGGCCACTCTGGGAGCGGGCAGTCTGGTATCGTTTTCTCCAGATGGCTCTTTATTGGCAGCCGGAGGAGGGAGGAGCGTCGTTCTTTGGGATGTGTCGAGTCACAGGCAACTGGGCTTCCTGCGAGGAGACGGTCCGGCGTCTTTTTCACCAGACGGTCCGGTGTCTTTTTCCTCGGATGGTTCCATGCTGGTGTCTGGGGGACGGGACAACGATGTGATTCTTTGGGACGTATCGAGTCGCAGTCAACTGGCCATCCTGCAAGAGTCTAAGGATAGAGTCTGGTCCGTGTCGTTTTCTCCGGCCGACTCCATAGTGGCGTTCGGGAAACTGGACGGCAAGGTAATCCTTTGGGACGTGTCGAGTGGTAGTCAGTTGGCTACCCTACAAGGGCATAAGTCTGTGGTCGAATTCGTATTGTTTTCTGCGGACGGCACGCTGCTGGCGTCCGGGGGGCGGGACGGGACGGTGATCCTTTGGGATGTATCGAGTAGTAGTCAGTTGGCCACCCTGCAAGGGCATACGGAGAGGGTCGAATTCGCGTCCTTTTCCCCGGACGGCACGCTGCTGGCGTCCGGGGGATGGGACGGGACGGTAATCTTTTGGGATGTATCGAGTGGTAGTCAGTTGGCCACCCTGCCTTATACGGGGTGGGTCAGATCCATGTCCTTTTCCCCGGACGGCACGTTGCTGGCATCCGGGGGCTTGGACGGCACGGTCCTGCTCTGGCAACTTGCTTCTATAGTTTCAAGTCAGTAGGAAAGCGGCGGTGGGGTGGAGTGTCTACTGCTTCTACACGGGGTGGAGGCGGTCGCGGTATTGCGCCAGGCGGCCGGCGAGCATGGAGTCGAGCGCGGCGGCCGAATGTGCCAGCCCCGTGCCAATGCCGCGCTGGGCCACGTAGATGAGGAGGCGCACCAGCCCGTTGGCGTCGTCGAGGTGGATGTACTCCGGGGCCAATTGCGCGCCCGGACCCGAGTTGTGATAGTTGCCGAGGGGTAGCGCCACCGCGCCCGTGCGGTAATCGGCCTGCATAAGCGGGGTAGCTTCGCAAGCACCGCTGTCCATCAGCTTGCGTTGATAGCGGAAAGAGGGCTGTTGGGAGACCAACTCGTCGGCTAGGGCAGCCAGCCCGCCGCTGATGTCTGGGTCGAACACCCAGAGCCGGTCGCCCACCCGCAAGATCGGCCCCGCGCCCAGCACCGCCCCAGCCGCCACGCTAGAGCACTCGATGTTGATGTAGAGGGCGCGGCGCGGCAAGAATCCAGCATCTAACGCGGCAAGCATGCCGACAAACCCCACCTCTTCAGCGCGTGTGAGCAAGACGCCGAGGCGGACCGAGGCTTGGTGGCGTACCAAGGAATCCAAGACGCACAAAGCCACGGCCGCACCAGCCAAATCGTCAATCGCCCGCCCGCTCAATCGCCGCCCTTGCACCCTAAAGGCCGGCAAATCCCACATCGCAAAGGTGCCCGGCCCTTGGGGGATGTCGCGTGCTGTGGCCACTTCGAGCAGGGGATAGCGCGTCCCTTCTTCTTCTATCGTGCGGACGATGGTGCCGGGAATTCCGCGCTGAGTAGCCGGGCGATTTAGATCGAATATGCGCACGCCCGTTGCTAGGGCCTGCTCCAACTCGACGCCACCGAGTATCTCGAACAGTGCCCGGCCTGACTCCTGTGAGCTTCTCCACACTAAACCGGGGTGGTCGAGATGGGCGGTCAAGACGATAAATTCGTCCTCCTCTTGGTGCCCCCCGCCGTCGTAGATCAGCAAACTGTTGCCACAGCGGTCGTGGAGCACTTGGATTAGAGGCCGCTTGGCCGCAAATGAGCGCGCGATGTCGAGGGCAAAATGCTCGTGGAAAGGGGCTGTGGGGCTGCGGATGAGCGGTTTGGCGAACTGGAGAAAGTCGAATTCCATGACGCGAAAAAAAAACCACAAAAGACCGATGCGGTCAAATCGCATTGTCCCAACCGATTAAGCTACTTATTATAACAAGCCTATCGCGATACAGCAGGGGACTCCACTTGCTAAGACGCTTGCCTACTCACTACCTGCACCATCTCGCTGGGCGCGACCAAGCTCTCCTTGCGCCACCCGGTACCCAGCAGCTAACCATGCGTGCGTTTTGGGTGGGATCGTTCCTCAGCTTTTTCCTAGCCGTCGGTGCTCCGTACGGCAACATGATCATACGCGGCTCCTACATGGCTTTGGACTTCAGTACACCAGGGGCCATTTTTTTGTTTCTAGTGCTCATCGGGCTGCTCAATGTGCTGTTCAAGGTCGCCGCTAACCCGTTGGGCGCAGTAGTGTGGGCCTTGATTTCGTGCGCTCTCTACGGCTTCTACTATGGTTGGGTGGCCCCCCTAGATCCCTTTGCCCCCGGTTTTTTCTTCGCCACCTTCATCCTCTCCTCATCCCTGATCAATATGCTATTGGTCTCTTTGGGGCGGAGTTTGGTCCTCAATCGGGCTGAATTGATTCTCGTTTACGTCATGTTGTTGATCGTCTCGGCTCTTTGCACTATGGGTCTGAGCGAACAAATTCTGCCGATGATCACGGCGGTGTTTTACTTTGCTTCACCGGAAAACAAGTGGCGAGAAGAGCTCTTTCCCCATTTTTCCACGCGAGAAGTCCTCGTCAACGATGGGACTGACAGCAAGACCTTTTACGAAGGGTTGGCACCTGGGGAGGAGATTCCCTACGCGGCGTGGGCAGAGCCTTTGTGCTGGTGGGCTATCTTCCTCTTGGCACTATACGTGACCATGGTGTCGGTCGCGGTTATCGTCCGTCGGCAGTGGATGGAGCGCGAGCGGCTACCCTATCCGATCACGCAGGTGGGGCTGGCGATGGTGCGCGGCGAGGAGCACGGGCTTAAGATCAATACCTTTTTTCGCCAGCCGGCGATGTGGATTGGTTTTAGTCTGCCGATTTTTTTTGGCAGCTTGAAGGCTCTGCACCGCTACGACCCGGCTTTTCCGGTCTTTCCACTGAGTTCGTCGATATCCTTAGTGGGCAAGCAAACTTTGGAACTGACCGTCAGCTTTGCCATGATCGGCTTTTCGTATTTCATCAATGCCAATATCGCTGCTGGCATTTGGTTTTTTCACCTCTTGGCCAAGTTTGAAAAGGAGATATTCGCGCTTGCTGGCGTAACGTCCGAGCAGAAGGTCGTCTTCGGCGTGTCCGATGTTTCCCTGATGGCCTACCAAGGGGTCGGTGCTTTGCTGGCCATGGTTGTGATTGGTTTGTGGGTGGGGAGGGAACACTTTCGCAATGTGTGCAAAAAGGCCCTCGGTTTGGCACCAGAGGTGGAGGATGGGGATGAGATCATGTCCTATCGTTGGTCTTTTTTCGGCGCTGTGGGTGGAGTCTTGGTCATGTCGTGCTGGCTGTGGATCATGGGGACGCCGCTGTGGGTGGCGTTTGTTTTTGTCATCTTAGCTCTGCTCATCTTCCTAGGGTTGACGCGAATCGTCGCCGAAGCCGGCCTAGCGGCCGTGCGCGCCCCGATGACAGCACCCGACTTGGTAATCTTGGGGTTGGGGACCGACTTGGTGACGCGGACTGGGGTGTGGAACTTGTCGTTGGCCTATATGTGGGGCGCGGATGTGCGGGTGTTCGTCATGGCGACCTGCACCAATGCCCTCAAGCTTATCGAGGAGATGGAGCCGCGGCTGCGGCGGCTGGTGTTTTGGGCTATTATTCTCGCACTCTTCATCGGTGCCCTCGGTGCGTTTTGGATGATTTTCCACATGGCCTATAAGCACGGCGGCGTGAACCTCAATGGTTGGTTTTTCAAAGGTGCGCCCGAAACCGCGTATAACACCGCGTTTCGCAACATGGAGCCGGCGGGCGTACACTGGCCGGGAATGGGATTCTTGGCCAGTGGTGGGCTGGTGATGGGGGCGATGATGTGGGCGCGGCAGCGCCTGCCTTGGTGGCCCGTACATCCCATCGGCTTTCCGATTGGGGCTAACGGCATGCTCAACTTCGTGTGGTTTAGCGTGTTCTTGGCTTGGTTTATCAAGAAGATGATCATGCGCTTCGGTGGAGTAGCCTTGTATCGCCGCAGTCAGATGTTTTTTTTAGGGCTGATCTGCGGGCAGGTTTCGTGCAATGGAATTTGGTTGGTCATAGATTACTTCACAGGAAAAGTGGGGAACTCCATTTTTTGGGCATGAAACACTCGGCTTACTACATCATCTGCGCCCTCGTACTGACTGCAAATAGCGGTTGGACGCGCGAAGATGGGGTGCGCGAAACCGTCGATTACTTGTCGTCGCTTGGCTCTAGGGTGAGCGGCTATCCCGGGGCGGCTAAGGCCGCGGATTACGTCGAGCGACGCCTGCGCGAGATCGGGTTTGCAAAGGTCGCGCGCGAACCCTTCGCGGTCACCGTGCCTATCGACCAAGGGGGCGAGTTGCTGCTCACAGAGAGCGGGGAGCGCTATGGCCTCTACAGCCTGTGGCCGAACTTAGTCCGCACCTCGACACTACCCGAGTACGCGGGAGAGATGATCTACGGCGGGGACGGCGAGTGGAAAAATTACGCGGGTTTCGAACTCGACGGCCGGGTGGTGCTGCTGGAGTTCAATAGCTGGAACCGCTGGTTACAGGCCGCTTCGCTGGGCGCGCGCGCCATTGTCTTCATCGAGCCGGAGGAGACCACGCGGAGTCAAGCTGCGGCCAAGTACTCCACTGCACCGCTGGACATTCCGCGTTTTTGGATTGCAAGGGAGGCCGGGCTGAG
>JAPOYQ010000928.1 GCA_026706505.1 Gemmatimonadota bacterium | reverse complement strand
CCAAGAGGAACTGAATAAATCGGGGCGTCCAGAACAAGTCGCCGGAAACGGCGTAGATCAGGGCGAGAAAATAGGGGTATAGAGGCGGCTGCCAAAAGGGTTTGTCTCCCACCCAAGACACCTCGACGATCTGCCGCGCCTGCGCCACATAGGAGTGGGCGTCCACTACCGGGGCCGAGAAAAAGGGATTGTCTTGGCTGTGCTCCAGATAGACCAGACGCACGACCAAAGCCAAGAGGAAGAGACCACCTGCCATCCCCAACTCGCGCCGGCCCATTGAGCCTGCCGAGGCCGGGCTATTCATCCTGCATACCCCGTCCTTGCTCAATTAGCAAATTTTGATCGGCGGGTAAATCCCGAAATCCCTCGATGGTCCCATCCGGCCATTGGACTTCCAGCAGGTCAATGCGCTCGTGGCCTCCCAAGCCGAAGTGGAGCCGCCGGTCGCCAGCCGATAAATAGCTGCTCCCACTCCTCACTAGGCGGCGCTGTTCCAACGAACCAGTCACCAGCCGCACCTCGGCTCCCACCGCATCCCGATTGGCCGCTGTAGCCACCAGCTTGATTGAGGTCCAATTGCGCCCGTTGCCGTCGTGATTGCGCGCTAGCTTGGCTGGTCCTCCGCAATTGGTCACCAGCAGGTCCAAATCGCCGTCACCGTCCCAGTCGCCTTGGGCCAACCCTCGACTTATTTGCTCTTGCGCGAACCAACTCCCCGCACTGTCTGCCACATCGGCGAAGCGGCAGGAGCTGTCGTTGCGAAATAGCTGATGCTCTTGGGCGTAGCGCACCCCAGGTTGCAGTATATGGACGCGGTCCAAGACATGGCCGTTGGCCACGTACAGATCTTGGTCGCCGTCGTGGTCGTAATCGAAAAACGCAGTGCCAAAGCCCAAATAGAGCCAACTCGGCCGACCCAAGCCCGAGGCTGCGGTCACATCTTTGAAGTAGGTTCCTTCATTGCGGTAGAGCGTATTGGTCTCGCGGGAGAAATTGGTGACGAACAGATCCCAATCGCCATCGCGGTCGCAATCGCCGAGATCCACCCCCATGCCAGCCTCGGCTTGGCCGCGCACATTGTAGGCCACCCCAGCTTGTAGGGCTATCTCGCGGAAGGTGCCATCGCCGGCGTTTTGGTAGAGGAAGTTGGCCACCCCGTCGTTGGCCACGTATAGATCCTGGTAGCCGTCCTCGTTCCAGTCCCAAGCCACCACGCCCAATCCCTTGCCATTGGGATTGGCGATACCGGCGGCAATGGATACATCGGTAAAAGTGCCCTCCCCCTCGTTGTGGTAGAGCACATCGGGCACGCCCCCGTATTCGCTGGGCGCGCAGTACGAGCGCGTATCTTTCCCAATCGCGCGCAAGCCCGCGTCGTCGGTGCGGATGAAACCGCCGCAGATTTTGTTGGTAGCTAGGGTAAAGTCGAGATAATTGACCACGTACAGATCGAGCGCACCATCGTTGTCGCGGTCGAAAAAGGCAGCGCTGGTACTCCATTGGGGAGCCTCGACGCCACGGCTGCGGGTGAAGGTGGCGTCCCCTCGGTTGTGATAGAGAGCATTGGGCCCGTAGTTGGTCACGTACAGGTCCTGGTCGCCGTCGTTGTCGGCATCGGCCACGGCTACGCCCATGCCATAACCTAGGTCCGCAGCCCCACCAGCATTGGGCACTTCGACAAAAGTACCAGTCCCTTCGTTGCGGTAGAGCGCATTGCCCCTTGGTTCCACCCCAGCTACGGGGGCCAGCGCGACCGCGTAATCGGCTGGGTCCGCAGAGCGGTCCGTGGCACTCGGTGCCGATGGGGCCACCCAATAGAGACCGTCTTCTCGGTGCACCAAGTTGATCGGCAGGGCGTCCAAGCCTCTTAAATCGAAACCGTTGACCAGATAGATATCTAAGTCACCGTCCTCGTCAAAGTCGGCCAGCGCCCCGCCCGCGCCCATAGTCTCGATGAGAAAGTACTGCCCGGCGGCACCGTTTTCGTGTACGAAAGAAATACCCGCTTGGTCGGTGGCGTCGGTAAAACGCACCGCCGGCGACTCACTTTGGCAGCCCATAGACCAGCCAAGCGCCAAGATAGCCGTCAATCGTTGGACTTGGCAGCCCACCCCTGCACCTCAATACACCACGTGAGCTAGCCGCATTATCTGGGTCCGCACATTGCTGCGCGCATCCGCATCCACCTCTACCCGCAAAGTATACGTCCCCGGCGGCACCCGCTCGCCCGCATCATCCACCCCCTCCCAAACCACCTCGTATTGCCCGCTCGCTCGCTCGCGCACCTGCTCCAGTGTCCAAAGGCGACGACCGGCCAGATCGTGCACCGAGACGATCACCGCCTGGGTTCCATCCAAGCGCAGCACTTCAAAGCCAAGCCGTGCTGCATCATTGATCCCGTCCCCATTGGGCGTCACAACCGCTGTGTCCAGCGTCAGATCCGCCAAACCCACCTGACCCGAGGGCACCAGCACCCGAAGGACGCCGCTTTCCACTTCGGCTACGGCCTCCTGGTCGGCTTCGACCAATTGCCAAGTTCCCGGATCATCGCGGTTGCCCACTCGTCCGGCAAAGGAAACGCCATGACCAAATAGCGCAGTCAATATATCAACTGCGAGGACCTCGTTGCGGCCAACTGCGTTGGGCAGGCGTACCCACAGTGAATCGGCCGCGGTCTCAAGCACTTCCACCACATCTAGACCCAGCGCCTCGCCTCCTCCTGCAGCTACTTCCGCTGCAGAGCCAAGGCGCACCTCCTGCAGCGAGAGTGGCGTCCCCCCGGAACTAATCAACAACACCTCGTCAATGCCCGGATCGCCCACCCGCCGCACTGGCCGAACAAAAAAGGTTAGAGGCGTGTCCTCTCCCGAGCGTTCCACCTGCACCGGGAATACCTCGCCCAAAGCTCTGCCTACCCACGGTTGGGAAAACGACACCTCCAAGCGCCGCAATAGCACGGCATTTTGCGGGTCGTCGCTGCTCAACCGCACTTGAGTCTTGAGGAAGCGGCGCGGCGACGGCGAAGTGATGACTTGCCCCGACAGCAAGTGCGGTTTGCTCCAAGGGCTCCAAGTTTCCTCATCGACGACCAACACATTGAGCGAATCCCCCTTGAGAGCGGCAATCAATTTATGGTACGCTTTTTTGTCCACCTCGGCGCCGTCACTCCGGTAATACGTGGTGTTGACTTTGGTTTGATCGCCAGTGCGAGTGGCCACTTCAATGCGCGTACCGGGCGGGACATCGGCCTCCCAGTGGAGCGTGGTCAAATTCATGCTACTGCTCAAGTCGATCAACGGCGATTCTAACACCACTTCCGGCTGATAGCCCTCGCCGTAGGCCTGGAGTTCGGACCATCCAGCTCTGTTACCCCCTCTGCCTACTAGGTAGTCAAAGGCAATGTAGCGGACCTTTTGCAACTCAAAGCGCACCTCTTGGAACCGAGGCTGGCGAAAGGCCCGCCGCTCTTCGACCTGCACCCACTGCAAACTTCCGTCAGGAGCGAGCGAACCGTCCGACAGTTTCATCCGATAATTGCCCAGCGTGCCGCCGGCGCTGCGGGCCGCTGGCGGCAAAAAGTGGAATAGATCCAGCCAGTACAAAGCCCCTAGGTCGAAGAGGACTTGCCGTTCGGGCTCGGCCGCCTCGCGGGTGTAACTCTGCTGCAGACCGTACCAAGTTGTGTAGTCCCCATCGAGGCTGCGGGTGGGATTAAAGCCGTGCCCTTCCACCGTGCCGCCCCGCTGGATCGCCCCCAGCGATATATTCTCGCCCAAGGTCCAGACTTCGACCTCGGCAAGGCGCGGTTGTTCGCGGCGGTAATAGCGGATTGAACCCCGCTCGGACCGATCGAGCAGTTCATAGGCATCCCTGTCGAGAAGCCACTCGCTCCCGCTGCGACTGCGACCGAAGTACTCCACTGTCCCCTGCAAAGCCGCTGGCAAATTCTGATAGGCCAAGCTGTCTATTTCCTCGGCCTTGCCCAAGCGACTGTCCGTCATCACCACCTGCACAAAGCGAAAAGCATCGCCGGTAAAATGGGGATCAGCACTTTGAAAAGGCTGTAGATCAAAAGAAAATTCGCGTTGGTCAACATTCGGCCGCTCGGTCTTGCCGACTAAGTGATAATCGAGATTATCGCCTACTTTGCCTTCGCCATCGGCCACCATCAGGCGGAATTGGTAAAACGGATCGCCCTCACCTTCCCGGGCAAAGCGCAAAACAATGCGCTTGGCCGATACGATCCGTCCCAAGTCAATCGCCACCCACCACAGATCCTGTGGATCGTCTAGGTCTGGCTCCCAGTAGGTATCTACATTGCCGTCGAGGATGCGCGCTGCCCCAGCCAGCCCCGATCCAGCGGCTAGGATTCCCCCTTCCTTTTCGTCCTCGTCGGCCCCTAGGGGAAAGCGGTGCGCATTGAGGCAGGCATTGAGTTCCGACGCCACAAAGTGCGGTCTAGCGCCCTCGAAGTCGATATCGACCGTGCCAAAGGGAAAAATCCATTGGCGCCACTGGTTTGCACCTTGGGTGACAATGCGGTTGCCTTGAATCGCGTACCCCTCCTGGGCTACTGCGGCCCGGCAACCAAGCGCGATGATTAAAGTCCAGATCGCCCAATATCTGCTCGTCATAGAAATCCTCCTACTCCAGACCAGCGTAGAACGAGACAAAGACGAGGCTGCCCGTCTTGGTTTCGGACTTCCAGTCAACGCGCTCAAACTGGTCCCGATCAAAGCGCAAACCGCACTGCATGATCGAGCGGTAGCCCATGTACGTACCGTAATTAGTCAACTGGATGGCCAGAACTGTCTGTTGGCCATCGCTCGTTCGCTCGCCCGCAGCCATTTGCTTTGCGTCCGTCGCTAAGTCGGTGATAAAAACCTGTTCAACGCCCGTCTCAATCCACGACTCCTTGAGAAGGGGGAAGCGCACGCTGAACGACAGCATCTGTTTCCACCACTGGCGCTCGCTTGCCCGTTCGAGATAGGGAACATCCCAGAAGAACTCGTTTTTAAGGCGCGGCCGGATGTGTATTCGGCCAATATCGCGGCCGTAATCGGCCTTGTTGACTACACCCAAAAAGCGCCCGCGACGGCGGGCACCGCGCTCGGCGAGCACCTGTTGCTCGGCGCGCTGGTGCAAGATCTCGTACTTGAATTTGTTGATTACATGCAGAGATCCTAGGCCGGTGTAATCGAACCCTAGCCACACGGTGTTGATCCAAGTGTTCTGGGCTGCTAGCGGATCTTCCACCACGGCCTGTTGCTCGCCAATGGCCTGTGAGGCCGCCAAGCGGTCGTCCGCTATATTGTCGCGCACTTTCTTCAGGTGCTCAAAGACGCGCAGGCGACCAATGCCGGGCCAGTCCCGTTCCAAGACGAAAAGACCATACGCAGCCTCGCTGCGCCGCTTGGTCGACAACTGCCACTGCCGCGTCTGGCCCACGGTCAGGCGCACTTTGGGCACGACATCGACGCCGCCGTACACATTGTACCCCCGCAGATTCCGGTCGTAGGGATAATCGGGATCAACATCGTCTTCAAAGCGGTCGATCCAGCCGTTGTTGTTCATGTCAATGCCAAAAAGGAACTCGGGCCGGTCGACGTTGAAGCGCAAAAAAGGCTCCTCGTAATCGGCCAGTGCATTGCGGCGCGTCGGCGTATCGTTCTGATTGAAATCGGAAATGAAATCGCCGTTTTCGTCCCAACCGGGAAACACGGCCGGATCGGCTGCCCCCTCGCCAGTGGAAAGGGTTTGACCCAACCCCGATGACTGCCACCGGCGCTTTTGGTCCGGGAAGCGGTCCAAATCGTCGTTGTCATCGACATAGTCGTACAAAAAGGACTCTTGATCGACGTAATCGACGCGCCCATTGGTCTCGGTCATAAAAACGCTGGTGGTATAATCCGGGTCCATGCTGAAGACTTCGCCGTGCAAAAAATAGGGCGCGCGTATTTGCGCTAGGTTGACCATCCACGCCTGGGCCTGTCTAGAGGACGTTCGGTGGGTCGCCAACAAGGGGCTGGGGTACTGTTCAAAGCGGTGGTTGACGTTTAATTCGGCGTACAGGTCAAAACCCCACACTTGGCGCACTTCCAAGGTGAGGCCAGCGATCTGATTGGCCGTGGGCAGACCGTAGTCAAAGCGCACGGTGCGCCGATTGGAAGTATCGCCGACATTGCCCGGAGCGCTCTCGACCAAGAGGAAGACCGGCTGCGCTTCTATATTGGTTTGGCGATTCGAAGCGACCTCGACTCGATAATCATTGGCCAAAACCAATTCAAAGCCCACCTCGGCAAGGGAATCGACCGTAGTTGGGAGCCACATAGGCTCGCCTTCTACCTCCACGATCCGTGCCGAGGCCAAGGCTTCGAGATTGTAGCGCAGCACAATGCGGTCGCCGCCGTCTGCCACCGCAAAACCGTCGCGCAGTTCACCGCCTGTGCGCGACGGCACATAACCGACCTGCGCACCGTTCCACTGATGGCCGTTTACATCCTTTAGGATGATGTTCTCGGCGAAGAGTACGGCCCCATTCTCGCCATCTTCGGGCGAATCGTCGCCGAGGCGCACCTCGACAAAAGTAACGGCGTTGCCCGCTTGGTCGGTGGTGAGAAATCCCTTGAACATATTGCCGGCAAAGCGCTCCAAGGTGGCGCGGCTATTGTGGCTATTGACGTACGTGCCGCCGACTGTGACGTGTTCGCCCACCTCGGCGGTGAGACGCCCAGCGGTCAATTCCGTGGCATTGGTCAGCCCCACGTCGAACGACGAGGTAGTGACCAGCGGCGCGCTGATGCGCGACAGCAGCACCGTACCGGCGTAGCGATCCCGCAGATAGTGGAACTGAACGCCGTTGAAGACGGCCTTGCGGAACGTCATCGGCGTGAGGGTCGTAGCGATCTCATCGCCTATAGTCAAAGAGAAATGGTGCTGTCCCTTGGAGTCAGAGGCAATGATCAGGTTCTGGAAATTGCTGCCGTAGGGCAGGCCCTTGAGCAAACTATTGCCCTCTGAGGCCCTGGGTTGTTCTTTTCGCGCCTCATAGACCAACCACCCGTGCATCACGCGACGACCAAAGAGATCGTAGAAGTAATCTCCTTCGAGCGTCGCCGATAAATAGCTGCGATAGAAATTCCTCGAATAGTTGGTGTACTCCCACTGCTTCAGGCGGTATTCGCTGTACAATTCTTGGGGCATGTACCACTTCTGCACCCTTGGATCGATGGCGTTGATGAGCGTGCTGCGGCTGCGCGTGAGATATTGCAGGCCGACGCCGTGCCCCTGGCCCAAGCGGTTGCCGTATTCCTCGGATCGGAGATCGCCGGGGCCAAGTGCCAACAGGGCGAGTATGGTAATAACCGCACGTCCCACGACTATAGACCCAGACCGGCGTACACCGTGATAAAGGTTGTGAAACCGGTCGAGGCCCTGTTCCCCAAGCCGAAATCAGTGGTTTTCTTTTCGACGATTTCCGCGGCCCTACGCTCGTATTGGAAACCGAGCTG
>JAPOYQ010000547.1 GCA_026706505.1 Gemmatimonadota bacterium | reverse complement strand
TGCCCAACCCGACGCACTCGTCCTCTGCCACGATCCCAACCGCCCCCACATGCGCGGCCTGCCCGAATACCAACTGCCCGATTTGCTCGACTGCATTCGCCTCAACGAGGAGTGTGGCCGGCTCACCAACCCGACCTGCCGCACCGTCGGCATTGCAGTCAACACCTCGCATTTGCCAGAAGACCGCGCCTCCGAACTGCTCGAAACTATAGAAAGCCAAGCCGACCTGCCCGCAGTCGATCCGCTGCGCCAAGGAGCCGCGCGCTTGGTCGATGCCCTGTGACCCGCTTCTCCGTTCGTAGCGAGAGCTTCCCTCTCGCCCAGACCTTCACCATCTCGCGCGGAGCCAAAACCACCGCCGATGTCGTCGTAGTCGAGTTGAGCCGCGACGGTTGCGTTGGCCGCGGCGAATGCGTCCCTTACCCCCGCTACAATGAAAGCGTGGCCGGAACCATAGAAGCATTAGAATCATTGCGCCCACAGGTAGAAGCCGACCTCGACCAAGCGGCATTGCAACGCGCTCTACCGCCCGGCGCGGCCCGCAACGCCTTGGACTGCGCGCTCTGGGATCTGGAAGCTAAACTCAGCGGCCGCCCTGCCTATGAACTGGCCGGGCTAGCGGCACCGCACCCGGTGGCGACGACCTATACCCTCTCGCTCGACGACCCAGAGATCATGGGTCGGGCTGCTGCCCAGCACGCCGACCGCCCTCTGATCAAAATCAAACTCGCCGGTCGCGACGACCTCGACCGCGTCGCCGCAATCCGCGCCAACGCCCCAGACTCGACCCTGATCGTCGATGCCAACGAAGGCTGGTCCGCCGACCAAGTCGAGCCGTTCTCAGGCGCATTGGCTCGCTTGGGCGTCGCGCTCATTGAACAGCCTTTACCCGCCGACCAAGACGCCCTGCTCGCCGAGTTTGAACACCCGGTCCCCTTCTGCGCCGACGAATCCTGCCACACCGCCGACGATCTCGCGGAACTGGCTGCTCGCTATGAATACGTAAACCTCAAGCTCGATAAGACCGGCGGCTTCAGCGAGGGCCTGCGCTTGGCAGCCGAGGCCCGCGCGTACGGATTGGATTTGATGGTCGGCTGCATGATCGCCACCTCGCTGGCTATGGCGCCGGCTGTCCTACTGGCGCAGCAGGCCCGTTTCGTCGATCTCGACGGCCCCCTGCTCTTGCAAAAGGATCGGGAGCACGGGCTGAGTTACGAAGGCAGCCTGCTCCATCCGCCCCATCCTCAACTCTGGGGATAGACCAGCAGACTCTGCGGGCGTTACCTGCTGGACGCAGGTGGCGATTGAGTGTATTCTTCCCCTAAGTACACGACAGTAGAGCGGTATGGGATGCTGAGCGGAGCAAAGCGGAGTCGGAGCATCTCAGCGCTCCCATGCCTAACGTCCACTGGATTACTGTCGTGTACTTAGTTCTTCCCAAACGAACCTAATGAGCGACGCATTTCTATTGTTTGCCCAAGGGCTAGACGAGGCCGCGCTGCAACGCGCCGTCCCGTCGCCCATCCGGCCAAAGCAGATCGAGCCGTTGGCATGGAATGGCGACAAGTTCTCGTTTGACTTGCCTCTCGCAGCGCTAGAAGACGCGCTAGAAATCCTGCCGTGCCTCTCGGTCATCCAAGACGGCGCGTGGGGCTATCAGTTCGCGATAGAATGCGAAACCAAAGCGGGCCATAACATCCGGGCCGTCCTCGACCCGATCGGCTCGTTTGTCGAGGCCGTGCAGTCCGGCTTCAGAATTGGAGCCGCAGCAGGCGCGGCAAACGAAGCGGTCGCAGCGGAAATCGACCTCTTGCGCATCTGTACCCCCTTGCAAACGGCCACCCTACACCTGCGCGTCCAAGACGTCGCCCCCACGGCCCCGACCTTGCTCTCGGTCTCGGTGCGCCGCAAAGGCGCAGTGCCCGCTCCGACGTTCACTAGCCGAGATACGGCCCTCGCGGTACCGTCGCAAAGCCAGATGGTTCTGCGGCCCGAGTTGGCTTCCCACGTCTGCTCGCCGACTAGCGTCGCCATGCTCCTCGCGTACTACGGCCATAGCACGGACATCTACGATGTAATTGCTGAGGCGCGCCACCAGCCCAGCGGGCTATACGGCGTGTGGCCGGCCAATATCCACGCCGCTGCCCGCCGGGGCCTCTTGGGCTATCTATTGCACTTTCCCTCTTGGGAGGCAGCGCGCACGCTGCTCGACGCGGGCTTTCCCATTGTCGCCTCTGTGCGCTACGAGGTGGGCGAGTTGAGCCGGGCGGCCATTGAGCGGACGTCTGGGCACTTGCTCGTCGTGCGGGGTTACGCCGAGGATACCGTTCTAGTCAACGATCCAGCCGCGAACGACGAGGTCGCACGAGCGTACGACCTAGCGGAATTCTGCAAAATTTGGTTGGAACGCAGCGCCGTGGGCTACGTGCTCTTTCCGCCGCTGTAACTGTACTATGGATAAAGCGAACTTCACTTCCATCGTCTTCGGCGAGATTCTCTATGACTGCTTCCCCGACCACACCTGCTTGGGGGGAGCCTCCCTGAATTTCGCTTGGAATCTGCGCCAGCTCGGCTTTCCCGTGGCCATGGTCAGCGCCGTGGGACGGGACGAACTGGGGCAACAGGCGCGAGACTTTCTCCGGCGCGCCGACATCGGTCAGCAATGGGTCGCCGACCGGCCCGAGCCTACGGGCACGGTCGATGTATTGCTCGATGATGGGCAACCCTCCTACACCATCCGCGCCAACGTGGCTTGGGACTACATCGAAACTAAGCCGGCATTAGACCAGCCCCCCGACCTGATCTACTACGGCACGGCCGCGCAGCGCAGCCCGGCCAATCGTCCGGGGCTAGAACACTTGCTGGCCGCCAAGCCCCGGCATCGTCTTTTCGACGTCAACCTGCGCAAGGACTGCTATACGCCGCAGACCGTGATCTTTGGCCTCGAAGCGGCGACCATTGTCAAGCTCAACGACGAGGAATGGGAGGCCGTGCGGGACATTGCCGAGGTCGCCGCACCCGCCGACTTGCTCGCCCGCTACGCGCTGGATTGCCTGGCGATTACCTTTGGCGGCGACGGCGCTCAGCTCCACATTCCGGGGGCCTCGTTCGCCGCACGGCCCGAGTCCGTATCTGTCGTCGATGCGGTCGGGGCTGGCGACGCCTTTAGTGGAGTTCTGGCAGCCAGCGCCCTGCTCGGCACCGACCCGCAACAAGCCCTAGATTTAGCGTGCGCCGCCGGTGCCAGTGCGGTGCAGCACCCAGGGGCCCATTGTCCGCTGCCCGAATCTGTGAAGGCGGCGTTTGCTTAACTACTTATCACCGAAAGGCTTTTCCCCATGCAGACTCCCATCCCCCTGTGCGACCCTCACTTCCACCTCTGGGACCTAGCCGAGCGGCCCAATCCCAATCTCGGCGATGTCATGCCGGCGTACCGAGCCGCCGACTACGCCCAAGACATGAGCGAACTACCCCCTGAGTTGCAGCGGGTCAGCGGCGTCCACGTCGAAACCGTCGTCGGCCAAGTGCCTGGTGGCGTTCCCGTCGATACCGTAGAAGAAACCCGCTGGGTGCGCGGCCAACTCGAACCAACCTCAGCCGAACAGCCCTTTGGCATTGTCGCGTACGTGCATCTGGAGCGCGACATCGCCGCAGCCGAGCGAACCATTGAACAACACCTAGCGGCCTCTAAGGGCCGTCTGTGCGGCGTGCGCATGATCCTCAATCACCATCCCGACAATCCCGACCTGACCTGGCCGCAGATCGAAGACGGCGTGTTGCAAAGCAGCCGCTTTCGCGATGGCTTGGCGCTTTTAGAACGCCACAACCTCGCCTTCGATCTCTCCTGCAATCCCCATCAAGTGGCCGATGCGGTCGCAGTGTTCCGCGACTTCCCCAATCTCCGCGTCGTCACCAACCACCTCGGCTTCCTCCACGACGGCGAGGACCAGGCGCACGAGGACCTCTGGCGCGAAGGCATGGCTGCGCTGGCCGCATTGCCCAACGTCTACATGAAACTGTCCATGGCGTGGTTTGCGCGGGATGCCTTCCACGAGGATGCGGCCAAAGAGGCCAAAATCGCCGCGGTCGTCCAAGAACTGATCGAGCGCTTTGGCTGTAGCCGCTGCATGTTTGCCAGCAACTATCCCGTCGATAAACTGCGGGGCATTAGCATCGGCTATCTCTACGCCAAGTTCCTCGAGTGGAGCACTGGCTTTTCAGACGCCGAGCGCCGAGCGCTCTTCCACGACTCAGCTCTCAGCGCTTATGGGCCGCTTTCGCAATAGCCATGAGTAAAGGGGATTTCGACTATACCCAATGGTGCGACAGCACGGGCGCGCCGCTGACAAAAATGCCCGACCGGCTCGGCGTGGCGGCCAATGGCTTTATCCGCGACAAGAGCGGCAAAATCCTGCTGCAACAGCGCGCAGACAACTGCTTTTGGGGCATGCCCGGGGGCAATGTCGAACTCGGCGAATCCGTCGAACAGACCGTGGTGCGCGAAGTCTATGAGGAAACGGGCTTAGAGGTGCGCATCGAGCGGCTGATTGGGATTTACTCCGAGCCGGAGAGCTACCCATTCATGCGCTATCCAGACGGCACCATCGTCCACTACGTCACCCACGTCTTTATCTGCGAACCCGTCGCTGGCGCATTACGGCTCTCCTCCGAAAGCACGGACATCGGCTATTTTGCCGCCGATGCCCTACCCGCACAGACCTTGCTCTCGCACCGTATCCGCATCGCGGACGCGCTGACCGGCCTAGTGTACCCGTTTATTCGCTGAGCTGTGTTGACCGCACTTCAATAGATAACCTCCCGAAGAATAAGGAAGAATAAGGCGGGAGTAACCATACGAAAAATTAACCGAGTCTTTCAACAGAGCAAAAACGCTTCTGAGGGTTCGTTGACGCTGTTTTAGCTTTAGGCTATCTTGCTTGAAAGAACCAAGATAGTCTGAAAAGTAGGCGGAGATCCCGTCCGCAAACATGGGACAAAGTTACGTTGAAGTCTAAGTGATATGGACAATGGAAATTATCGAAGCAGGATTGCGGTTGATCCGCAAATTCACTTTGGCAAGCCCTGTGTTACAGGAACTCGGATTCCCGTGGTTGACGTTCTCGAATTAGTGCGTGAAGGGATCTCGTTTAAGACCATTCTCTCTGATTATTTCCCCGACCTGCAAGAAGACGACATACGTGCCTGCATCCATTATGCGATTGACGTGGTGCAGGTCGAAGATATTCATATTGCATAGGTACGATGAGGTTATTTCTCGATCACGACGTCTATGCGATTACAGCTCGATTCCTCGAAGACCTTGGGCATGATGTCGTCACCGCTAGTACATCGGGACATGGACAGACCGACGATAGTAAGTTGTTGCGCATTGCGCGTGACGATGGCAGGCTTCTTGTAACCCGAGATAGAGATTTTGGTCGTCTTGTGTTTGTTTACCATGCAGGCTCAGGGGTCATCTATCTGCGGCTTAATCCCACAAATCTATCTGCGGTTCACAAGGAGCTGAAACGCGTTTTAGAAACGTACTCCCAATCAGACCTAAAAGAAGCATTTGTCGTTGTCGAAACGGGACGACACCGTTTTCGCAATATTGCTGGACTTGAGTACTGACTGAAACTGCCTCGTTACGAGGAATCGCTGAAATGACTCACTACCGAGAGGGAATCTCCACTGCCCCAGCGGCTGGTTTCCTTTTGTTTTGCCTGTTCCTGATTGTTCCCCCAAAGATCCTTCATGCCACCCCATTTGAAGTGGGAGCATCGTCTCATGTGCTATATCCAAAGGAGCTTTTCCATGATCAAAATTGCCGAAGTCCTGCCCGATCACCCCACGCCGCTATGGAGGATGGTCAAGCAATGCGGCGTTGACCACGTAGTCGGCGGCTTCTCCACACCCAGCGATCCCGCTGACATCCACCCCGAGCAGCGGCCCTGGAGCTACACCAACCTCGTGCGAATGAAAACCGCGTTTAACGACGGCGGCTTCTCCCTCGACGTCATCGAGGCCCGCCCGCCGCTCAACAAGGCCAAGCTTGGCCTCTCCGACCGCGACGAGGAGATCGGATACGCCTGCGAGCTGATTCGCAACATGGGCAAGGTCGGCATTCCGGTCTGGTGCCCAGAGTGGATGCCTGTACTCAACTGGACCCGCACCTCAATGGCGGCACCCGGGCGCGGCGGCGCCATGGTCACCGGCTTTGACAACGAGCTGATGAAAAACGCGCCGCTGACCGACGCTGGCGTCGTCACCGAAGAACAGCTTTGGGATAACCTGAAGTACTTCCTCGAAAAGGTCGTGCCGGTCGCCGAGGAAGCCGGCATCAAACTCGCCATGCACCCCGACGACCCGCCGCTGTCGCCCCTCCGAGGCATGGGGCGGATCATGCGCAGCGTCGAAAACTACCAGAGGCTCATCGACCTAGTGCCCAGCCCGGCCAACGGCATCTGCCTGTGCCAAGGCAACTTTACCCTGATGACCGACGACTTACCTGAAGTCATCCGCCACTTTGGTGACCGCATCTACTTCGTCCACTTCCGCGACGTGCGCGGCACGCCCGAAAAATTCGTCGAGACCTTCCACGACGAAGGCCCGACCGACATGCGGGCCTGTATGGAAGCCTATCGCGACATCGGCTTCGAGGGCGTCCTGCGCCCCGACCACGTGCCGACGATGGAGGGCGACCGAAACGACCAGCCGGGCTATTCGTCGATCGGGCGCTTGTTCGCCATTGGATATATCAAGGGGTTGCGCGAGGCCGTGTACGCGAGTTAAAGCCTGCTACTATAGCCGTTAAAAATAAGTAGGCGGTGAAGCTATGTTCCGTGATATTGCTCTGTCATTCTGAGCCTTTCGGCTTCGCTCAAGATAAACTCCGCGCAGCGGAGTCGAAGAATCTCCCGCGATGTGCAACCGTTTAGCGGCAAAAATCCGCACGTACTTGTCGATACTCGGCGCGCTCCTGCTCGCCGTCCAAGCCCCCGGAGCCGAGGAACTGCGCCTCGGCGGCCTAGGCGGCTGGAGCGCGTGGACGCTGCCCGGCGACGCGGTCGATGTCGCCGACGGCGTGCTCAAACCCGTATTCGTGCGCCAGAATATCGACGCGGTGCAAAACGCCGCGACTTTTGGCGGCGGCATCCGCGCCGCGGGCACAGCTCTGGGTCGTGCTCCCCTACTGATAGACGGAAATGTAGAGACGGCCTGGACGCCCGCTGGAGGAGCGCCGCGGGAGGATGGGTGGATAGAGGTCGATCTAGGCCGGGTGGTCTCGGCGCGCACCATACGCCTGCATTTTGCCGAGGGCGGCGCGCCGCTCGAATTTTTCAAGGTTTTCACTTCCGACGGCGAGCCTTTCTTCACCAACGCCGGCGTGGCCATTGAGGGCACCCTCCGCTACAACAAGCGCCGCCTATACAGCTTTAACCAAGATCGGATCATCGAGATCGACTTTGACCTCAAACCCCTGCAGCACATTCGCATCCAAGCCGACAAGAAGACGCTTGGGACCCAGC
>JAPOYQ010000286.1 GCA_026706505.1 Gemmatimonadota bacterium | reverse complement strand
GGCTGTATTTTGCCGACGATCACCGGGTGGATCCCCTCAAGTTGGGCGCGGCGCTTTGGGCGGCGGCCGTACAGCAGGGTGCGTCTGCCGCTTGGGGTGAGCGCGTCTGGCGCATTGCCCAAGAAGGCGAGACCGTCGAGGTCGCCACCAATCGCGAAATTCACCGCGCCGACTTTGCGGTGTTGGCGGCTGGGGCGTGGACCGGCGACTTGGCGGCGCAGCTTGGTGCCCGAATTGTGTTGCGACCGGTACGGGGCGAACAAGCGCGTTTTGCTGGTGCTCCGCTGCGCCACCTAGTGAGGATAAATGGACGCCACTTTATTCCAGACGGCGGCGAAACGATCGTGGGAGCGACGGCGGAGGAGGTCGGCTTTCGGTTGGAGACGACCCGTGCAGCCGCTACGCAATTTGCCTCGGAGGTGCACTCTGCGCTGGGGAAGTGCTTGCCGCTGTCGCGCCAGCAGGCCGGTTTGCGGCCCAAGCCCCGAGGTGGGCGTCCGCTCATCGGCCCGCTGACGGATGCGCCGCGCGTTTTCGTGGCCTCTGGGCACTACAAGAACGGCGTCTTGCTAGGTCCGATTACTGGTCAGATCGTCGCCCGTTGGATCGCCGAGGGAACTCCGGGGCGCGACATGCGCCGCTTCGCGCCCGAGCGTTGAATTCACCGCCACTTAACACAGTTGAGGTTAAACATGCCATTGCAAAAAGAAGACCTACTCGCCGCGCTAAATTCGGTTACCTCCATTCCGGTGGTTCCTTTTCGCGGGGGGCAAATCGACTACGAGGCCCACGCCAAGAACATCAACTACTTGATGGAGAACAATCACTTGGATGGCGACCGGCCCCGAGTGATTGGCATCGCCGGCACCAGCTTGATCCACCACATTAGCGCGGACGAGCAAGTGCGGCTGTTGGGCTTTACCGGCGAGCAGATGGGGGGACGCGGGGTACTGATGTCTGGGCTTGCTCCGAATCCGGTTGGGGATGCCGAGCGGTTGATTGAGCGGGAGGCCGCGCTTGAATATCCCCCGGATGTCTATCTCGTCATGCCGCTTACGGGTGTGGCCAGTCCAGAGGGCATTTTTGCGTACTACGTGGATTTTGCCGAGCGGTTGGGGCGTTCGTGTGGGGCCAAGTTGCTCTACTACCTGCGCAATCAAGCCGAGCGCGAGATAGCCGTGCGGCTGATGAACGAGTCCGAGCACTTCGTGGGGCTGAAGATTGGCACTACGGTTGATGATGTTGAGCCGATTGTCGCGGGTGTGGAAGAAGGGGCTGCGCTGGTGATTTGGGGCGTGGGCGATCGTTCGACTGGACCGGCCGAGCGCGGTACCAAGGGGCATACGTCGGGGATTAATGTGGCCTTTGCTCGCGCCTCAGACGAGATCAACAATGCCCAGCGCCGAGGCGATTTTGCGACGTCGCAGCAGATTGAAGATAAGCTCTCGGCTCTAGAGGGAATTCGCTTCCGCGATGGCCGTATGTACAACTATTCAGCCGTAGTTGAGGCCATGCACTTGGGGGGGTTCAGCGATGTGGATGGCGGCGAGGGCGGCCCGTTTAATCCGCGGGTGCCTAAGGAAGTGGCAGAGGAAGTGGCAGCGGCTATAGCAGACATTGTGGACTATCACTAGCCTTCGTCGCGCAGACGCTCTAGATAGGCCGCCCATTCGACGGGGAGCAGGTGCTGCTTTTGGCTGTTGCAGTGCTTGCAGCAAGGCACCACGTTGGACTTGGTGGTGCGGCCGCCGCGGATGAGCGGCACCACGTGATCCATGGTCAGCTCCTCGGGTGGGAATGACTGCTGGCAGTAGTGGCATTGACCAACGGCCCGTTTGCGCTTCCACCATTGGGAACGGCGTAGTTCCTTGGATATGTTTTCCATGCGAGAGCAAGATAGTGCGGAGTGGGCGCGGCGCAAATGGACTTCAGCGAAGCCGATACTAGAGGCGTGCTCATCGATCCGGCCATTCACAGGCGCGGCTGGATGGAAGACTACATCTTAGGTGTATTTCTCTATGCTGGAGTTCCGGTGGGCACACTAGCAGATCCTGAAGACAGTGATGCAGGGTATAAGCATTCATGTTCCAAAAATCGCCGGAGTGTTTCGAGGTTGACGCTGCCAGACTTAAAGTCTGATGGAGCGATTGCAATCGTTAGTTTCTCACAGAAGCGTCCTGCACGACAAGCGGAAACGAATGATTTAATGATTTCACGAATTAACTCTTCTCGGGTCGCGGCTACACGACTAAACCCGGAGCCGAGGATTGGACAACAGAGTGGTCCCAACTCGCCCCTTGTACGGATGAATTCCCATGTTGCAGGCAGAGCATCAAGAATATCCTGTGTTGATGCACTTACCCTCTTGTACTTGTTGAGGGAACCGATAGCAACAAGATAAGCGATCTGCCCACTGGACGAGACCGCCGCAACAGTGCCTACAGGAAATTCGATTTGCTTTCCATATGATTTGTTATTGCTGTTGAGAGTAGTCCCTTTGGTATTATCGACGCTCATACATATCTGTCTATCCAATTCATTCCGAGAGTCAGAAAAGAAAAGCTTTGTAAATTGCCCTTGAGTACTCTTTGGAGAAATAATGCCATCCTCGAGACTCGTATCGAAAGTTCGATTACAGGGTATTACAAATGCTGCCGGCACACGAAACATATCAGTGATACGCAGTTCAATGGACGAGTCAGTTCCTCGGATGGATGAAGATACTGTGGGTTTCGGTAAGGCGCGATACAAGCCAAGGACACCACCGCCAAGTAGGAATAACCACCAGTAGGGCTTAACATTGTTCTCAAACGATGTGGAGAAAAATGACGAAGACTCGATTATGAGCCACAAGACTCCGAGTGACTCAAGGAGAGATACGATAAAGGCGAGTAACGAGAAGTGACGGAATGAGACTATGAGTATATGAATTTTATTTCCGCAGCTTTTAATAAAGTTCATGGTAGTTACAGTCCCAGACGCGTATAGATTTCTTGTTTGTAGTAGTACGGTCCGGTTTTTTTGCTACTTCTGTATCTTGTGTGTTTGGTGGGCCAGTCTTCGAGAGAGTATTGGAGTATCGCTGCATTGAAGCTAATGTGAATTGCCAACTCATCACGAATAATAGGTGGACAAAGCATAGTGTCTTGGGATCGCCGTCCATTAAGGTTGACACCAATTATCGGCAAATCACGTTTGGTCGCCTGCTCTAGTTCCCATCGGACGAATTTATAGTGATACCGTGTATGTTTGCCTATCAGGGAAACTACAACAAACGCATTCGCAAGACGTTCACTGAGTCGCCTCTTGATTGTTTCTTCGGTGCTGGTATCCCTTGCGGTATTGATGTCATGCGCGTCGAAAAAATTGAAGTCTGTGCGATCACTCTGTTTCCATGCACGCATAAGTCGGTAATAATGGATATCATTGTCCCCATCGAACGAGATGAACACTTTGTTACGATACGGCATCCGATTGCTCCTTTTCAGTATAGATTTTGTTGTAAGTTACCTAGCTCAGACAGGTTCATAGCGTTGGACACTGATCTCATTCGCACGGGCGCGCATCTGCGAGGAGTCATACCAAGCCTGCATCCTCAGCAGCATGTCCATGCCTACGCCGAAGGCCTTCTCGATACGCAGTGCCATCTCCGGCGATAGAGCGGCGTTGCCGTTTAGCAAATCCGAAAGCGTTGCCCGCCGAACCCCTAGAATCTCGGCCGCTTTTGTCACGTTCAGACTCAACTCCTCAATGATCTCGGTGCGAATGAAGTCACCCGGATGCGAAGGGGTCATGTTCACTTTGATTCCGTCGGTAGCCATTAGTGGTAGTCCTCCAAGTTCAAGCGGTCGATGTAGCCGTCCTCTTCTGCAAAGGTGATCCGCCAATTGCCGGATACTGAAATACTCCATTCGTCCTGCCGGTCACCT
Organism: Gemmatimonadota bacterium; assembly: GCA_026706505.1. The sequence continues at coordinate 3,604 of JAPOYQ010000286.1, read as the reverse complement.
GAGAGCCGATGGATGCGCCAGCCACGAGGCGCATCGGCAATGAATCTGTCCAACTCCTCAGCCAAGATCAGGGCCGTCAGGATCTTACGCACTCGGTCAACCAAGTCGTGTTGCAGGAACCGAGGATTGTCGTTTTCAATCAACCGGCGCAATCCTCGGTGGTAGACAGAGCGGATAATCATACCCTAAGTGTACGGTAATACCGTTCACCCTACAAGTCTTCCCTCGGATTGTCAAGAGGTCGCTGAGGCGTTGGCCGTCTTGCGGGATTGAATCAGCAGCGCTTAGTGATAAATTCGCGGCTCATCCACTGCCCGAGCACGTTGTGCGAGCGGAGCAGCATCTTCTGGTAAGCGCGCTCTAAGTTCTTTTTGTTTTTGGCGTTGGGCAGGGCGTTAAAGCGGCCGCGGATTTGGGTGATGGTGCGGCTGCGCGGATCGACGGCGATGGTGAGGATGCGGTGGCGGTGGCCTTTGCCGTTTTCTACGCCGAGAGACCAGATCGAGGTACTGCCGTTGCGGCAGCTCTTGGCGTAGGTATAGACGCAGTGGCCCATTTCGCGGCCCTCGGCCCCCAGTTCGTGGTTGGAAAGCAATTCCTTTACGCTCCAGGTGAGGGTCTCGCCGAACTGCTTGTCCTCCTGCTTCATCTCGAATTCGCCGATACTCGAAGCGCCCCAAGACATGTGCCGGACGCGCACCTTTTTGCCACTGGCTCTGTCCGGGTCGGCTTCTTCATCGGGTAGCAGCACCTGCCGCGCCAGTGCTTCGTGCCACTCGTCAACTTGGCGCAACAGCTTGGGAATGCTGCGGCTCTTCAGCGAAAAGTTCGGCTGCGCAGGCGGCCTTTGCTCGAAGCCACCGCCGGGCCGGGCGATTTGTTGCGGCACGTATTTCTGATCGTGGATGAAATCGACAATGGGGCCGACGTGGGCTGGGTCGAGCATGGGATTGTTGGCAAAAAACAGGATCGCGGTGGACCAGAAGTCTTCGTTTTCAAACGACTGGCCCAGCCGGGTGGCAATTACCGCTCGCGCCTGCGCTGGACTGCCACCTTGGCCCAAGACTTGGCCCCAGCGCAGGGCGTGGGCGATGGAGAGGTCGTCGGGGGCGGCGAGGAAGCAGTGGGCCGACTTCTTGCTCAAGGCGACGGGGAGGTCGGCGGTGCGGATGTTCTGCCCCGAGCCGATGTGTTTGAACCACGCCTGATGCAAGCCAGCCTCTGGCATCGCGGCGGTGAAAAAGGCCGCGTCCATAAAAGTGGGCACGTCATAGCGGGCCAGCAGGTGGCAGGCGAGGTGGTGAAACTGCTTGCGGGGGTTGTGGCTCGGCGGCACCCACTCGGTCACGGGGCGCACCCAGTCTTCTGAATGGCGGGCCAAGGCGGCTAGACCTTCGATGAAGTTGTTATCTGGGTGGGCACCGAAAGCGGGAATGACGGGGTCGAGGCGAAACAGGTCGGCGCGGCGCGCGGCTTGGAGCAGAATGTCGAGAAAGGCGCGGCGCGTCGGGCCGTGGGGAAAGGCGTTGAAGAGGCCGCGGATCTTGTAGAGGTAGTCGGCACCAAGCCGTCCCTTGGGGAGCGTGCGGTCGTAGAGTTGGCGGATGGTGTTGGCCGGGCTGCGCGTTTGCTGGCGGGTGCGGGTGAGCGCGACCTCGCCCTGTTGGCGGCGGGCGAGCTGGCGCTCCTTTTGGATCTGGCGATTGCTCTTGTGGAGTCCGTCGCCCAAACCGCGCTTGCGACACCAAGCCCGGTACTCGTCCTCGGATTGGAGGCCCAAGGCGCGAATGTGGCTTCTGAGATTAGCCCGGTTGTGGGCTCGCTCGATCTCGCTGCGGACATTTCTTTTGCGGCGGCGCGCCATAGCCAAGTCCCGGTTTTGAGAGCACTCCTTAATGAGTCGCGCAGCTAGTATAATGTCAATAGTGCCACCCGCGTCGCAGCAGATCGAAGATTCATAGGTGCCACCGCCGCCGCGCCGCTTGCCCTCGCTGGTATCGGCGGTTTAATTTGCTCTTACCAACTAACCCAGCACGATGCGCCCATGCTAGATCGCAATCCGATTCCACTTTTTCCCCTGCCAGTGGTCGTCTTCCCCGGCCAAATCGTGCCCCTGCACATATTTGAGCCGCGCTACAAGCAGATGCTCGCCGATGTGCGGGCGGCTGATGAGCGCGGCGAGACCCTGCCTATTGGCATGATTCTGGGGAAGGATCGCGAGGTGCAAGGCGAGGTGGGCTGCGCAATGCTGTTGGCCAAAGTGCTCGACGAGTTCGATGATGGACGACTCAACATCATCGTCCGCGGCGCGCGGCGCTTTCGCATTGCGCGCATCGACGAGCACAAGCCCTACTTAGAGGCGTGGGTAGAATACGTAGATGACACCGAGGAGCCGACGGATCCAGTGCTCTTGGCCAAGGCCGTTGCGGCCTTAGAAAAATTGGTGAAGCAGCTCGAGGAAGTGACCGGCGCGCACGCCGAAGTAGGGTCTATGCAAAACGCCTTTCAAATCGCCCAAGTGACGGGCCTTGATCTGGAGATTAGGCAACAACTGCTGGAAATGACGACCGAGAATGGTCGCCTACACGCGCTCTGCGAGTACTTTGAGCAAATAATCCCCCTGCTAGAGGCGGAGCGCAAGCTCCATCGCTTAGCGTCCTCCAATGGGCACACCGGGAGCCATAGAGAAGGATCTTAATCGGCTTCGACGAAGATACTACCGGCCACTTCCAGCCCTAGCGACACCTCTTTAGAGGCGTCGATCTTCAATTGCAGCGGACCGTTAAAGGGTGCCTTGGCGGTGACTTCGACCCGGGTCCCCAAGCGCAATTGCAAATTTTCCATGTAGCGCAGCATCTGGGGATTGCGGTCGCTGACCCGGCGGATGACCGCGGACTGGCCGTCTTGTAGCTCGGAGAGACGGCGGTACTTCGGGTGGTCGATCTGGCCTTGCTTGGTGGGGATTGGCTCGCCGTGGGCGCCGACGGTGGGATAGCGCAAAGCCTCGGCGATGCGATCTTCAAATTCCTCGGAAATAGCGTGCTCTAGGCGGTCGGCCTCGGCGTCGATCTGGTCCCAAGAATAGCCCAGAGCTTGGCTGAGATACAGCTCGATTAAGCGGTGATGGCGGATGGTCTCCAAGGCGATCTTCTCGCCGCTGGCCGTTAGCTCGACCCCGTGGTACGGCGTGTAGATGAGCAGGTTCATCTCGGCGAGCTTCTTGATCATGTTCGTCGCCGAGGCCGCGGCCACTTCCATGCGGCTGGCGATCACCGAGGTGGTGACGCGCCCGCCGTGCTCGTCACTGTGCTGCAATTTGTAGATCGTCTTGAGGTAATCCTCAATAGCCTGAGTAAGCAATCCCCTTACCTCCAAGGTTACGCGCTTTGCCCTTAAGATAGGGCCAAAAGCAGATTTAGCAATGGCCTTGACATATTTTTAGCCATGACTAAATTTTTGTTTTGTATGTCAATTAAATTAGATAAGCAAGGAATCATGCCCTGGATTTTCATTTTGTTGTGCGCTTTGGGTTGCGATGCTCCCGAGCGCAAAGACGAGCGAATCGACGTGGTGTGTACCACCGGGATGGTGGCTGACCTCGCCC
>JAPOYQ010000119.1:820-7596 GCA_026706505.1 Gemmatimonadota bacterium | reverse complement strand
CGCCAGACCCGATCCCTACACCGCACCCCCGCCCCCGCCCCCACTTAAACTCCTTCGGATCCGGTACCGGAGGAACTTGGTTGGATCTGTCACCACCAGCCGCGTCTTCAATGGATCTTGGACGCGGCCTTGGTCGTGGTTGGGGGCGGGGGCGGGGGTGCGGTGTAGGGATCGGGTCTGGCGGTGGTGGATCGTCGACTTCAGCGTCGGGATCATCTTGATCGATTTGGGTTCGTTCGACGGCTTGGCGTTCCTCACCTGTTGCTGACGTTCGGATCCTTCCTTTGGCCAATCGCCGATAGTCCTTAATCTGATACAGCTCGATCGCGTGGGCAATCACGTTCTTGAGTTCCTCTACATCGGGAGTGGACTTCAACCCTTCCAGTTGCTTCTTTACGTAAGACGCTAAGGCTGGGGCTTTCTCGGCCATCAGTCCGGCGAATTCTTGTCCGATTTCCTTGTATGCGTCCGCGACCGTGCCTTCCTCGCCCACGCGGAGGTCATCGCGAGCCGTGGTTGGTTGCATGATATCTTGGTGCGTTGGCTCGATTAGCAACACAACCCGATCCGCTCCTGTATAGATGCCAAAATCGTTCATGAGGGCTGCGCCGCGGTGCTTCCGTCGCACGGCGTAGACTTCGACGACGCCAGTACTTTCACGATACAGGGTTCCGACGATTCGTCCGCTTGCCCAACCCATATGCGCGTTGGCACGTTTGGCCTTTGCTTCGTCAAGCAGGAACCACTTGACCTTGTATGGTTGGTCCACCAGATCCACAACGCCTTTGTTGGCCACGATGGACGCTAGGCCCTTCTCGCCGCCGTGGACGATAAAGTCTCTGGCTCCTGACTCGTCATTGCTGCGTTTCGCGTTCTCCACGCGAATCTCGATGTTCTCAGGTATCTTCCAGAACTTGAAGTTCAGCTCACGAATAACCCAGTGGAGGTTTCCGGCTGTCTTTGCATTCGAGGGAGTAGGGCTTAACGTCCGGCAAGTGTCATCTTCGGGGCCCTCCCCACAAAGTACGACCTGGGTACCGTGTCCCGCTTCGGCTATTCGGGAGAATTCAGAGTCGTCACAGGACAGCGATGTGACGTAACGAACTTGTCCAGCCTCCGGCCAGCCGTAGGCAGCATAGTGACCACCATAGCGTGACGTTCGATACCACATCAACTCCGAAGGTCTCCCACCATCGACGAGTGAGCGATAGATCAGACCGGCGGGATTCATGGGCAAAGCAGCGATCTTGGCACCGATGCCGTAGTTCCCTTTGCCTCGTGAGGTCATTGCGACTTGGAATGAACTGTAGAGTTGATCCTCCGCTATACCTTCTCCGGTATCGGTAACGGCCAGCTTGCGAACCTTGCCTAACTCTTCACCCATGTCCTGTTCAATGGAGTGGACAAAGATGTTACCGCCTTCGTCTGTTGCGTCGATGGCTTCAATGGAGTTCACGACAAGTTCACGAAGCCACTGACGGAGCATACACTCGCTGTGCATCCGGTCGACAAAGTTGGTGACAGAAAACGGGTCCGAGTCGAATGTGAGGGCGTGATCGTGGATGGGAGACATGAATGTCCTCCTTGCGTCGGTTCCTCGAAGAGCCGTCTAATGCGGCTTCTTTCCGCGAAGGCGGCCACATGCCGCGTTGCGCTTCTAGTCGTTCTGTCCGTTCGGGCGGGGCCGTGGCACGGCCCGAACAGAAGGGCGACATGGAACGTGCGGTACTTTAACAACCCATGGCGGCGGCTGTCCACACAACACTGCAGGCTGTCTCCAACACAGGCTCTCCCCAACACACGGGCTGTCCCCCCTTACTCTCTTGACTCATCTGGTTTCGTCGAACTACCATTGTTCGACGAAGGACGGCTGTCAGCCCGCTAGGGAGATTCAAAGCGTGGAATCGGGCATTCACACTGCGGAGTGTGCAACTTTCATGGAGAAGATGGAGGAAAAATCAGTCAATCTGGTGGTGACGTCGCCGCCCTACGACGACTTGCGTGACTACAAAGGCTTCACGTTCGACTGCGAAGCCGTTGCAACGGGTCTCTATAGGGTCGTAAAGGATGGTGGGGTAGTCGTGTGGGTGGTTGGCGACCGAATCAACGGTGGTCGCACACTGACCAGCTTCGAGCACGCCTTTGCGTTCCGCAAGGCAGGCTTCACGGTTTACGATGTCATGATCTTCAAGAAACGAAACACCCCATTCATGCGCAAACGCGCGTACATAAATTGCTACGAGTTCATGTTCGTGTTCAGCAAGGGAACGCCAACCACGTTCAATCCACTACGAAGCCCGAGTGTGCGTTCGGGACCAGCGCAAGTGCCGTATCTGAAGGGCGCCGATGGCATAAATCGAAAGAAGATAGGGTCGCTGAGCGAGCACAAGGTGCGTACGAACATCTGGTCCTATGCTGTTGGCAAAAATGGGACCACCAGCGACATGTACGCTTTCAAGCACCCGGCAATGTTTCCCGAAAATCTAGCAAGGGACCACATCCTATCTTGGTCGAACCGGGGCGACCTCGTGTTCGACCCTATGTGTGGCGCGGGGACGACCTGCAAGATGGCCAAGGCGACGGGGCGACGATGGCTAGGGGTAGATGTCAGCCGCGAATACACGTCCATCGCTGAACGGCGAGTGAACGAGACGGAGGAAGATTCGGTCTCCCCACCGGAGTCGCGAGCGGACCCGCTAGACGAGCCAGTTGGGGAAGATGAATCCGTCGCGGTCTGCCGATGGTGCGAGGGCGAGATTCCCGCGGCACGGTCTCAAGCGACGGGTGGGCGGGCGGTAACTTGTAGCCATGAGTGCTCCCTGCTGAACCGCCGTCGGCGACGACACGAACTAAAGGCTGAGGATCGCGCCAAAGAAAAGGCTGGGAAAGCAAGGGCAAGTTGAGAGTTTCGCGGATTCTCTCTCAGGCAGCTACTCTGTTAGCAACACAGGACGAACCACTGCTCAACCACCGCCACCTTGGACCTGCTTGGCCAGAAGGCTACGCCGTAGGGCACTATGATGGGACGGATTCCCACTTTAGTGCACCCCAGACAGGGCACCGGAAGTGCAGTCGCCGTGTTCGGAATTCCACCACTAAAGCTACCTTCGGCTGTCTCTGATTGTGCTCAGGAGAGTTCTCCTAGCTCTTTTCAGGTTCTTTGCCGTTCGTTCCAAGTCGAGCCTTCCGCTATCGGAGAAAGCTAGCCAGTTCCTGTCCGTAATTTCGGGTTCGGACGGTGCGAGGCGTGAGGGGCGGGGCCGTTCATTGTCGCACCGGCGCGGGATTGATGCGTCAACAATCGATTCGCTCGCCGCAGCAAGCCGTTGGCCAGCGGTTGGGGCACCCGTTGTCGGTCTCTGCCGCCATGCGCCCGACACCGGGCCGCGGGCGTCCCCCGGCTGGCCTGCCGGATGGCGGCGGGCGAGGGGGTCAAGCCAGTTTCGGACGCAGCCGCGCCAAGCGCATCAGGTTGTGGGCGAACACCGCCGAGTGGACGTAGGCCTTGAAGCGCTCAAGGCCGCGCCAGAGGCAGCGCCCCAAGCCGAAGCACCGCTTCAGGTAGGAGATGCCCGCCTCGACGCCGGCCCGGAAGTTCCTGAGCCGCCGGTACAGCCACGACGACGGCGTCATGTCGGCGGCCTTCAGCCCGCGCTTCCTGTTGAACGCCACATGCTCGATGCCCAGGGCCTTGGCCTCCTTGAGGTTCTCCTTTGAGGCGTAGCCGCCGTCGAAGGCCGCCCGCGACGGCGGCTCCCCGTAACGCCCGACGTGCCGCTTGAGCATCGGCAGGCAGCGCGCGCTGTCCGCCGGGTTGCCGTCCTCCACCACCACGTCGAGCACCAGCCCGCTGCGCCCCGTGGACAGGTTGACCTTGTGCCCGTAGCTCGTGCCGCGCCCGCCCTTGACGATGATGTCCGTGTGCGGCTCGAACAGGCTCACCACCTTCTCCGCCGCCGGCACCTTCTCGCCGCCGAACACCCGCCGCTCGGTCTGGTCGACCACGCGGTCCAGCAGGTCCAGGCACGCCCGCGCGGCCTCGACCCAACGCGGACTCCAAGGCGCGTCCGCCGCAATGACCGCCGGCAGGGCGCTCTCGACGTACCCCCGCGTCCTGCCCGCCAGCCGCAGCAGCTTGCGGTAGGTCCCGGCCCGCCGCTTGGCGCCGCGCTGCGAACCGGCTTCCCGCGCCCGCCGCTTGGCGGCCCGGCAATGGTCGTGGAAGTCGATGGCCGACGCGCCCAACCCGTCCCGCGCCTGGCGCAGCAGCCGCGTCAGCACCCGCACCCCGTCGAACAGGAGACGGCTGTCCGAGGGCGCCAGGACGTGCGTCTCGGTCACCGTGGAGTCGATGCGCACCGCCGCCCCCTTCTCGACGCCCGCCCTTTGCGCCTCGTTCAGCAACCGCAGGCCGACCGCCTCCCAAGTCGCCGCGCCGACCGCGCCGACGGTGGCTTGCAGCGCCGACTTGCCCGGCGGCGGCCGCGTGGGGTCCAGCCGCGCGAAGCGCTGCGCCGAGCGCGAGTCCGCCAGCAGGAACGCCAGCTTCCGGTAGCTCGCCTGGCGCAGGTGCAGCAGCACCGCGCAGCGCAGAACCGTCTCGCAGCTCAGGCCACAGCGCCCCGGCCCCGGCGCGTCCGCAGCGCCAAGGTCGGCGGCGACCGCATCGACCAGTTCCGGGTGGGCGTCGAGCCACTCCGACGCCCACTCAAGGTCGTCGGCGACGGGATGGTCAACGGGTTCGGGATCAAATAGACTGCTCTGCGGGTTGTGTTTCGCGCGCATCGCAACCTCCGGCGTTTTCGTTTTTCCTGCGTTTTTGGGCAAAAACGAGCCTCAGGATACCGGAAACGCCGGTCTCAAGCCATCAAAGGGGATGCTTTCCCTAACCAATTCAACAGGTTAGGAATTTACGGACAGGAACTAGCCAGCCCCGCCATTCGGCCACACACATTGGCTTGGTGCGTGTGGCCTGCAATCGACGAGGTCGGGTGAATGAACCTGAACCACGCCCGTCAAATGCTTGCGCCCAGTACTTCTTGTCTCGATTCATCCCTGTCACAGAGACTTTCCGCTTTGCGCCGTAGAGCCGAATGCTGATTCTGTCTTTCTCGAGCCAGATGGCAAATCGGCTGTTCCTGCTCGTCTCGATCGTCTCGATCCAAACACCCCCATAGCCACCCACCAAGCTCCCGAGAGGCCCCCAATTGTCGCGGCCTCCGTCCAAGCAATTCTCCTCAACCCACCGATAGAAGCCTTCCCATCCTCGGCTTGCCCTTTTGGATTCGTTGGTCCACTGGGCGCCGTCCCTTGTCCACTGCCGAAAGCTGTGGGTATCTTGCTCCCATCGCTCCAAATGTCGCCGGAAGTCGAGCAGAATTTCGTTTCCACCGTTGTAGGTTTCAAGAACGCTCAGGAAGTCGCTTCGATCAAATGCTCGATACTCCTGTTCTTCAGCATGTTGACGATCTCGTAGTGAGTGGTTGCCAGTCTTGAAGTAGATCGGATACACATGGTTTTCGTCAACGGTTCCGAGGCTGGTCTTCCCTTCGGTCACCAAATCCCAGTACTTTGCGAGCTGGTCATCATGGGCTGCCGTATTGGTCTTGTCCTCAATCAGTAGGACAAATCGGTCATTCACGCGAGCCAGCACATCGATGTTTTGCTCTTGGTGCAAGACCTCCGTGCGGACATAGTCGTCCAGTTCGACATCTCCCCAGTCTCGCCACTTTCGAAACAGAGCATCCAGGAGCACCCGACCGCAGCGACGCAATTCCTCTTCCACAGCTTTTCCCTTCGCTTCGGCTCCAGCCCACGCAATCAGCCAGCAGATCACCGCATCCTGGGATAGCTCCTTAGTCGCAAAGTTGAACAGATTCGGTGATGTCACTGCTTGCCCTGATTTACCCCGCCTGAGTCATCCACGAACAACGCCCTGCCATCAGGTTCCGATTAACCCAATGAGTTGTTGGCTCGCCCTGCAACCTCACTACCGCGATGTGACTCGTCTGTGCACCTGTGCCACCTATCCAAGCACGGACGCCTTACATGTCGGTGTTGCCTACCGTTTCATACCTTTGGTATGTGCCTCGGTCAGTGTGTTTGGCTATTCCAAGAAGTTCGAAAATGCCGCCTATCGTGGTGAAGTTGCAGTCACCTTCTGCATTGCAATCTGCCATAGCGCAACGAAACCATTTGCGAGTGATCTCACCAGTTTCGATTAGCCGGTTATACGCCATGGCCCACTCCGACTCGGTGATTCCCTTTTCGTATGGTCGGCGCTTGTCGTGGTGGTTCGGTATGGTGTAGACGAGTGCCCGTTCTCTGCGCCGACGCCCCCAACCCTTAACCACGAAGTCCCCACGCGCTTCGGGTTTCGGCACAACAGTTCCGGCTGTGGCGATCTGTTCGACTGACGTGACAATACTCTTCATGGATGCTTCTCCAAAAGCGAAAGCGCCAAGGGATGTGACTACTTCATTATTGGCGTAGAAACCCTATCTTGCCACAGGTGACCCAACGCGCAAGGAATTGATGCGTTTCGAGTTTGGTGTGCAGATTCGTCGCGGGACAAGCGTTGGCGAGGACGTGCGAGCCGAAATTAGGAGCTTGGGACGGACAACGCGCCGCCGCCACAACTTAGCCAGAGGTTCCGAATCGGCGCTCTCTAGTCCCGTATGCGGCTTCGCACTTGGTTGCTCGTAAGCCGTTGCTCGAAGTAACGACGGAAAACGGTGTTCTCCGGCCAAGCCGTTCGTTCCTTCCAGATTGCTCCA
>JAPOYQ010000119.1:0-810 GCA_026706505.1 Gemmatimonadota bacterium | reverse complement strand
TAACCCGGCGATCCAGTCCGCAGCTTGGAGCGTCTGATAGCGGTGACTCTCTAGCTGGAACGGCGGCTCCATGAGCTGGCGCCTCGGTTCGTCACCGCCATACATGTCCCGTGCGACTGATGTGACCAGTTCTGTGCGTTGCGCATGCTCGTCCAGTGCCAGCAGGAACCGGACCGGATTCGAGTGATCCTCGCGGCAGAAGGCGTTCAAGCGCCGCGTCGCTTCCGACAGTACACTCAAATACATCGCATTCGCGTCGTGTGCCTCAGGGTCAGCAGTCTTGCGGATTCCGCAGTAGAAAATCCGACCTCCCAGCCCTTGGATCTGGCTCAGCATCCTGAAGGTCGTTCGGCGAAGCTCTGCGTAGCGTGTCACGTTCGTAACCGTGTAGAGGCTCGATCCCTTCTTCTCCCAGATCGCGGGATGTTCCCCTGAGCGTTGAATCTCGAAGTCCAGCAAGTCGCACTTGCGCTGGAAAAACCATGTTCCGAACCCTCTGACCTGTTCGACCGGCATGATGAATCCCGCCAGTCCGAATGCGGGGCTGTCGTTGTGTCTGGGGTCTTCTCGGGGGACGTACGGACCCACATGCCCGAACTCATCCAAATAGACGATACACGCCATCAAAGCTCCAAATACACGAAAGCCCGCACTCACGTACGGGCCTCGGAAGGAGGGCAGGAGTCTCTCAAGCGCCTCGGATTCAACTGTAGTCCCCTCCCAGCTACGGGTCAATCCTCACCCACGCTATGGTGCGATATGCCTCAGTATGCCGTAAGCCATAGCCCCCCGGAGGTGGCAATCTCTCAC
>JAPOYQ010000506.1 GCA_026706505.1 Gemmatimonadota bacterium | reverse complement strand
AACACCATCTCGGATATTTCGCCGCTGTCGGGCTTGACCAACCTGACAGGGCTGGAGCTTGACGGCAACACCATCTCGGATATTTCGCCGCTGTCGGGCTTGACCAACCTGACAGGGCTGGGGCTTTGGGGCAATCCGTTGAGTAGCACCTCCATCAACACGCACATCCCAGCCCTTGAGAACCGAGGCGTTTCAGTTGAATATGACAGCGGCAGTGCCAAGAGGATCGCAGGAGACGCCAAGTCGTCGAGGCAGGACCGTATGAATTCGCCCCGGTCCGAACGGCTCAGCCGAAAATTCGCACGATAGGTAGTCAACTGGCAACGGGGGCGTGCTGCCGTCGAGGAATCGGCGGGGATCCACAGCACAAAAGGCCGCGGCGACAACCAAGGCAAAGGGGACGTCGCGGCCTTCTTCAACGCCATGAACCAACATCACTACGAGATCATGCCGCTGCTGTTTAACAGGGCGCGTATCGTATGGACCGACGGAGCCAATGTCGACGCCTATTGGTGATATGACGCCCCCGAGGTGGTAGTCAAGTGGCTACGGACGACGAGGATGCCTCAGGCCAGACCCTGTAACCGGCGCTGCTCCGTCGTCGGGCGTGCTGCCGGCGGCCGCCCCCAACCAAAGACACAAGCTTAGCGGGCCGTCCACCCCCCACCGGCCCGATCCCCAATCAGCCCTCGTGTGGCCGGAGGGCGCAGACCCACACCACCGGCGCAACCCACCAGCCAGCGCGGCAGTCAAGTATATCAACGGGTACAGCTTTGGACGGGATGGAGCGGGAATGTCAGCGGTCTGTTCTGTTCCTCTTCTGCGGTACTGGTGAGGCGTACGCCATGCGTCCTGGCTCAGGGGATTGCAAAAAGCCGGGTAAGACCAACACCTTGGCGTTTGCAAAGGTGGAGCGGGCGTATTTGTAGTAGTATACTATTGGCCCAACGCAATCCTCCAGCAAAGAGGGGTATATGAGAAAAAGCAAAGTCTTGGACAAAGTGCGCACGGGGCGGTGCGCTCGCATTTGTGGCCTGGGGCATTATCTGCCGTTCTTCGTGCGCTATGCCGCCCACAACGGCTATGACGGCATCTGGCTCGACTTGGAACACCGGGCGATGGACCAGCGCGAGGTCCAGGGCCTGTTGGCCTTGTGTCGCGCTTGCGATATCGATTGGATGTTGCGGGCCCCGACGCTCGAGCGCACCCGCCTCTATCGCTATCTCGAGGACGGGGCGACTGGTCTGATGATGCCGCTGGTTTCCGATGCGGCACTGGCGCGCCAAATCGTTGCGGCGGTGAAGTACCCACCCTTGGGCAATCGCGGTTTGGACGGGGCGGGTTTGGACGGCGATTTCGGTCTCGACGTGTGGCATGAGGGCAGTACCTATATCGACGACGCCAATCGCGAAACCTTCGTCGTCTTGCAGATCGAAACCCCGCAAGCGCTGGCCAATGTCGAGGAGATCGCCGCGGTCGAAGGGGTGGACGCGCTCTTCGTCGGCCCGGCGGATTTGGGGTTGCGGCTCGGTTTGGCCGGGGGGGATGTCGATCTCGATCAGGCCGTCGCCAAAGTCGCGGCGGCGGCAAAAAAACACGGCAAAGCCTGGGGGATACCCGCCGGCACGCCCGAGTTGCTGGCCAAATACCGCGCACAAGGGGCGCAGATGCTGGCGTATGGCGGCGATTTTGCCCTAGCGCAGGTTTTAGCCGATTGCCGCCGAGATTTCGACCAAGCGCTCGGTGAATAAGATGACTATGAAGTTGCCCTCTGGCCGCATTTGGCCGCATATAGTATGCGATATGCTGGGGTTAAACCTGACTCACCCCCGTTTTGTAATCGACGATATTGACCTGGGTAAAAAAGACGCGAGTACTTGTCGCGGTGACTTTCCCAAGTTTGCCGAATGGGGGGTGGAGGTGGTGATGTGCAAGGGGGGAGCGGCCTACTACGACGAGAACTACAAACCGCTGTGGCGCCAGGAGTCGGAATGGCGTCCGGGCCGCGGCAGCGAGGATATGTTCCTGAGTCTGGCGATCAAGAATTCGACCCAACTGGTGCTGGGGGTGCTCGACCGTTTTTTGCTAAACGTCGAATCCTATCCCGAGCAGGTGCTGCTGGTGCGGACGGCCCGGGACTTGGATGCTGCGCGGGCGGAGGGCAAGGTCGCGGTATTGATGGGGGCCAATCGCAGCGATTGGTTCGGCGACGGCCCCGGCATCCTGCGGATGTTTGCTCGCCTCGGGCTGCGGATGATTACCTTGGGTCAAGCGACCCGCGAGTTGGGTTGGGATGCCTCTAATGAGACCCGTTCGGGTGGGCGGATGACCGAGTTGGGGGTGCGGATGATTGCGGAGATGAACGCGGCTGGGATCCTTATCGACCTAGCCCATAGCAATGACCCCTGCGCCCTCGATATCATCGAAGTATCGGCAAAGCCGGTGGTTGACTCGCACTCGCATCCGCGAGCATTGGTCAATGAGCCTAGGGCGGCACCCGACGAGGTTATGCGGGCGTTGGCCGAGCGCGGCGGCGTGTTGGGGATCCCGCCGCCGATCACCCGGCCGCCGGGGGACGCACCCTATCAGGTGGTCGCGCCAGAACAGTTGGAGCAGACCTTGGCGCAGGTTCGCTACGCCGTTGATGTGATGGGTGTAGAAGGCGTGGGGATCGGCACCCACTTCAACAGTGCGGTGTTGCCCTGGGTGGTAGAGGGCTTGCTGGATGTGGGATTCACCGAGGAGGAGACGAGCAAGATATGCGGCGGGAATTACCTGCGGGTCTTGCGCGAGGTGCTGCCCGCTTAACTGGAGACTGAGGTGTGACGATGGACGCAACGGAAAAGTACCTCTTTGAAGTACACGGCTATCTAGTGATCGAGGGTGCGCTTTCGCCGGAGGAAGTGGCGGCGGCCAATGCGGCGATTGACCACTACGCCGATCAAATCGGCATCCGCCCCAATGACTTGGCCCACGAGTCGGAGACGCTCAAGGGCACGCAGGGTCGCGGCGATTTGGGCGGAATGCTGACGTGGGACAAACCGCATTGCGATCCGTTCCGGGCGATGATCGCCCATGCGCGGTTCAAGCCTTATCTGGAAGAATTGCTGGGACCGGGTTTTCGTCTAGAGGGATTGGGGATCATCACCATGGACGAGGGGGCCGAAGGCTTTTGGTTCCACGAGGGCGGCGAGCCGCTCGACCGCTCGCGGGGGTTTCTCTATCGCAATGGCCGGATGTTTTGCGGGATGACCAATATCGCCGTACAGTTGGCGGATGTGGGGCCGGAGGATGGAGGGTTCGCCTGCTTGCCCGGCAGCCATAAGGCCAACTATCCCTGCCCGGACGAGATTCGGCTATACGAGGCGCACCAGGATCGCATCGCACAGATCCCGGCCCAAGCGGGCGACGCGATCCTTTTCGTCGAGACGCTGATGCACGGGGCCGTGCCGTGGACGGCCAAGCACCAGCGGCGCTCGGTGATTTTGCGCTACAACCACGGCGTCCAGGCCGAATCGCTGATGGGGACTTATACGCCGCCGGACTTCTACGCCGAGTTGACAGAGGAGCAGCAGGCGGTGATTACGCCGCCGCAGTACCGGAGAGAAGACAAGGGATCGCGGCTTTACAAGCCGGGATAAGAGGTCGAGTTGAAAAGCCATAAACCTAGGAGATGAGACGATGCAATGCTGGATTTTCGTTTTCAATCCGCTCGAACGCTACATGGCCAACTACAAGCACATCTTTGACGCCTGGGAAGAGGGCGGCGTGCGCGGCATTGTGGTAGGGCGCATGTTTTTTACGGAGGACGATGGCGGCCGAATTCCCGCCTTTCCCCAAGATCCCCAAGCCTACGCCGACCTAGGGCTAGAAGCGCCCGAGGAGCAGCCCCGCGATCTGGAAAAGGAGCGGGAGCTAAGCGCGATGCTGGATGACGCCGCTGGACGCGGTTGGCATATCATGGTATTCGACAGCGGCACCACGGCCCACGTGCAGAGCTTGATAAACCGCTATCCCCAAGTCAACGGAGTGATCATTGACGGACCCGGTGAGAACCACTACGAACTGACTTGGCACCACGGCGGCGAACTCTTTGAATTGCGCGATGGCGAGCGCGTCGAGTTCGCCAACTTGGGCTTTGAGATCGACCGGTTGGAGCGCGGCATTGCCCATATGCGCCAGCGTTTCCACAACCTCACTCCCGACCTCGTGCGCTATTGGGCACCGGGCGGGACTTTGGCCGGTCTGAATCTCTTTGATATCAACGAAGACGCCCTGTACTGGCTGCGGGCGCGGGGGGAAAGGTCGCGGCGTTCTTGGGAAAGGGCTCGCGCCGACTTGGATGGAGTGAACCGCTACGTCGAACTGGGCGGCATTCCGCGCATTACCACTTTCTCCTCGCTGACCGGCCAAGATTACCAGCAGATGCCGCCGTACTTCGACTACATCTTTCCCAAGCACTACTACTGGCATCGCGGCTTCGACGGCATGTACGGGACCATTGCCCGCTGGGTGCAAAAGTTCGCAGAGTGGAATCCCTCTCTGACCGAGGCCGATTGCTTCCTGCTGGTCGAATCGCTGTTCGGCCTGCGTTTGCCCAATGTCGAGTCGCTGCTGGACATGGAAATGGGTTTTCCCGACGAGTTCTTTACCGAAGTCGTGTACAGCGAAACGCGGCGCGCCCTAGAGGCGATCAAGGACGTCGACAAAACCATCTTCTGGGTGTCCACTGGCCGCTCCCCACACGCTGGCGACGCCATGCCGGCCCGCGACTTGGCTGGCATTCTCAAAGCCTCTCAAGCCGCCGGTGCCCAGCGCTTTCTCTTCCATCCAGACCCGGATCCCAGTCCATCCGAGTGGGGCGTGATCAGCGGACTGTGCGGCGTACAATGGCGTCAATCGCGGGACGGGTACTGGCCGCCCAATGCGGCTAAGCCAGACGAGTACCTGCGCGGTTAATAGGACTCGGAGCTAGCGCTTATGCGCTGGGAAGACGTTTTGTTAGAGGCTATAGAATACAAGGTCTAACTCTCTTTGCGACGCGTCTTTCCCTTGTATGCCCTTTCGGGCTTTATCAGCCTCGGCTACCAAGTAGCGTGGTTCCGCATTTTTGTCGATTGGTTTGGCTCGACCAACCTCACCTTCGCCCTAGTGGTGTGCAACTTCATCGGGGGCTTGGGCTGCGGCGCGCTCTTGAGCCGGCGAATCACTCGGCTGCTGGCAGGCCGGACCGGCATCGGGGACAAGCTGCGTTTGTACGGGCTGATAGAACTTTTGGTTGGGGTATCGGCCCTTGTGACCGTAGCGGCCGAATACCTACCGGCGGATCTCTGGGGGTCTTTCCCGTATCATCTAGACGATGGAGTCTGGGTCCAGACGATTCGCTACCAGATTGCCCAGGGAGCTATCGCCGCGATCAGCCTCTTCCTCCCTTGTCTGTTCATGGGAGTGACCTTCCCCTTGCTGTGCGATATTTTCCGCTCAATACCGAGGAACGGGCGTCTCCCCTCCGTTCTGTACGCGTGGAACACTATTGGCGCGTGTAGCGGCGGACTCGCTTGCCAGTTCATCCTGATACCGGAGATCGGGCACGAGCCAACCTTTTGGTTGATGGCCTGCTTGAACATACTGCTAGGATTATACTTCGTCGCCAGCGGTGGTGCACCCGCCGGCGACGAAGCGGCGGACACTGCCAGCGCAACATTTCCAAGCGCTGGAGTACCACCTAGGCCGGGAAGTGCCCTCATTGCTTGTGCTGCACTGAGCGGCTTACTCGCCGGAGCACTCGAAGGCGATATGTTCAAGCGGATCGACTTCATTGTCGTGCTGAGCCCCGGGGCAACCATGTCGTTTATCTCCTTCTGGGCAGTGTTGGGCATTTTTCTAGCCAGCATTATCGTGCGGCACATCGAGCGCATCGGGTTTGCTCATATCAAGGGCGCGTACGGTCTGGCCGCACTCTATTATTTCGCGCTCTGGCGATTTAGCGACGAGCTGACCTACTTGGTGGGCAACTCGCCGGATGCGCGCGGCGTACATCACTTCCCTGTGAGTCTCTCCCAGCTCTTCGTTTATGTAGGTATCTATGTACTGCCTTCTTACTTATTGATCTCCCTGCTCCTGCCCTACGTCTGCAATCGACTGCAGGGCATAGGGAAACACCTGGGGCTGGCCTATGGTCTGAATACGGTGGGATTCTGTCTCGGCTTGATTGCCTTCACGCTGGTGGCACCCCGTCTGAACATCTTCTACTCGTTGAAGCTCTTTCTGGCCTTCATGGTGCTCGCCGCGCTCGCCCTAGCATGCATTTCGGAATTCCGTCCCATAAAAGCGTGGCAGATCGCTGTCTTGGTAGTTCTTGTCGCCAGCGCCTGTATAGCTACGCCAAGAAGATTCGATCGAGATTTTTTTACGCCTCTGATGTGGCCCAACGCTGTTGCGGCCCAAGGCCTGAGGAGCAATGCCGCCCATACTACGTATTTCCTCGAACTTCCGAACAACAACATGAAGCTCTTCTTCGGTCGTCTGTCTATGTCGGGCACATCGCCGCGATCTCAGCAGTATATGCGTCTGATGGCGCACTTTCCCTTGCTCGCCCATCCGCATCCAGAGAAGGCCCTGCTGATCTGTTTCGGAGTCGGCAACACCGCCTCGGCCATTGCCGCCCACGAGAGTATCACGCGAATCGATGCCGTCGATCTCAACGAGAATGTATTCAAGACGGCACCAGCCTTTGCCGCGCACCACGCCTTCGTACATTTGGATCCACGGCTGCGGATGATCAACGACGACGGGCGCAACTTCCTCGCGCTGACCGACGAGACGTACGACCTGATTACCAGCGAACCACCACCGCCCATGGCCGGGGGAGTGTATCGCCTGTATTCGCGGGAGTACTACGAACAGGTTCTTGCGCACCTGAGTCCCGATGGATTTATGAGCCAATGGCTTCCCATAGGGCAGTTGCCCAACGACGCGATTGAATTGGTGACCAGAACCTTCGTCGCGGTGTTTCCCTACAGTCTGTTGTTCGAGGGGGCAGGCCAACACTTGATCTTGCTGGGCAGCCGCTCTCCCATCCGTTTTGAGCAACTGTCCGAACGCTTCTACCAATCCGACAGGGTTAGAACCGATCTCTTGCGGATCGGTCTCTCAACTCCCTCTGCGCTGGTTGCCCGCGTGATCCGCAACGATGCCGAACTGTGCAGCCGCCTCGGACCGGGGCGCGTGCTCAGCGATCAGCACAATGACTTGGAGCATTTGTTTTACGATCCGGAGGAAGTCCAAAGGATCCCTTACTGAGTAATAGATTTTTACATCTATTCTGGAAGGGAGGGTTTTCTTAGACTTGCGTGAGAAAGCTCCCCATGTGTCCGGTTATATAATCCAGTACCAGCCATCCGCCCGCCGCCACGATCTCGCCCAAAATTAGGCCGAGAAAAAACGGCCGCAAATTCCGGTACAGCTTGGGACCGCCGTAGCGCAGGATTAACAGTTTGAGGAACCAAGCGAGAAAGGCGCTGCCAAAGATATGTCCCGTCTTCCAGTTGGCGCTGATGGTATAACCGAGGGGATTGAGCGGCCACCAGACGAACTGGTGCCGTGCCCACATCAGCAGGGCCATCACCCCCCCACCAATGCCC
>JAPOYQ010000817.1 GCA_026706505.1 Gemmatimonadota bacterium | reverse complement strand
CGAGTTCGAGATACCCGCCCTGAATCAAGGACCATGCCCTGGCCACCAGACGGCGGACCTGGCGCGCACGTCGCTGCCGAGGTCCCGGTCCGTGGCCGCGCGTACGGCTCACTCCACCTTCGAGGGCCCTTGCCGCGCGAGCTTCACGCCGAAGCCACAGCCCCGAACGATGGCATCGTCGCCGAACCGGCCGCGCCCGTTGGCCGCGGCAAGCACAGAAGCGGTTGTGTCAAGCGTTGTTCGTGTGTATATAATTGCGTATGCTCCGCGACAGCCGCGACATTGTCAGGCGTCTGAAGGCGGAGGGCTTCAAGCTGGTGAGCGTCAGAGGATCGCACCACAAGTTCAGGAAGGGCACGATCACCGTAGTCGTGCCGCACCCGAAGAAGGATCTCCCACTCGGCACGGCCCGGAGCATCGCGAGGCAGGTCGGCTGGACCTGAGGAGACAGGCATGCACTACGTCGCCGTCATCGACAAGGAGCCGGACAGTGCCTATGGAGTGCAGTTCCCCGAGGTGCCCGGGTGTTTTTCGGCCGCCGACACCTTCGAGGAAATCGTTCCCAACGCGATCGAGGCGTTGAGTCTGTACTTCGAAGACATTGAGCCCGTGCCACCGCGAAGTCTCGAATCCGTGCGCCAGCAGGTCGCGGACGACATAGCCAACGGCGCCGTCCTCATGATGATCCCCTACGTTCAGGATCGCAAAAGGGTCGTGCGAGTGAACCTGAGCCTGCAGAAAGGGTTCCTCGACACGCTCGACGAAGCCGCCCGCATGCGCGGCATGACCCGCTCTGCATTCGTCGAAAAGGCGGCGACGCGGGAAATCCTCGATCCCGCCTGAACGTCATCGTCCCCAGAATGACGTGGTGCCGCAGCGACGGCCGTCGAGGCATGGGGCCGCGGATCAAACCGAATGGCGTAGGCCGGCATCGAGGCTCAGAGGCCCAGGCGCTGCCCGGCTGAGAGCTCCGGATTACCGCCCGTCATCAGAAAGCGCGCTTCGTCCATCAGGCGGACCTGTGCCCCCACGCTGCCGTCGGGGGCTCAGTCCTGCCGCGCCGACAGCTCACTCCACCTTCGAGGGTCCCTGCCGCGCGAGCTTCACGCCGAAGCCGCGACCCCGGACGACGGCTTCTTCGCCGAACCGCTCGCGCAGCGCATCCAGCACATCGTCGAGATCCCCGGCACCCGGATCAGCATCGAACAGATCGGCCTGGGGCGTCCGTCCGACCCCTTCCAGATCGTAGGCGCCGATCCCGACCAGACGGAACGCGCGCCCGTCGGCCTCGCGGGCGAGCAGCGGCTCGGCCACACGAAACATCCGGTCCGCCGACCGCGTGGCCGTGGGCAGGCGGCGGGAGCGGGTCACCGTGCGAAAGCCCGCGGTCTTCAGCTTCAGGGTAACGCCACCGGCGGCGAGACCGGCCTTCCGGAGACGTCTCGCCAGCGTCTCGGCGAGCTGCCACAGGGTCCGGCGCAGTCTCTCGGGATCCGCGATGTCCTCGTCGAGGGTGATTTCCGAGGACACGCTCTTGGCCGCCCGGTTCGGATCGACCGGACGGTCGTCTTCCCCCCGGGCGCATGACCACAGTCGCCGCCCGATCTTGCCGTACCGGGCTGCCAACTCATCCTCCCCGATGCTGGCCAATTCCCCGATCCGCGTGATGCCCTCACGGGCGAGGCGCCGGCGCAGGACCGGTCCCACCCCCCACAGCAGACCGACCGGCCTGGACGCCAGAAACCTCCGGGCCTCCGCCCGGCCGATCGCGGCAAAGCCGCGCGGCTTGTCCAGGTCCGAGGCGATCTTGGCCAGGAACTTGTTGTAGCTGAGGCCAATGGAGATCGTGATGGAAAGCTTGGCCTCCACCCGGCGCGCCAGCACCGCCAGCGTCGTGGCCGGGCTGGCGCGATGCAGGGACTGCGTGCCCGAGAGGTCCATGAAGGCCTCGTCGATCGAGAGCGGCTCCACCAGTGGCGTCAGGCTCAGCATCATCGCCCGGACCTCGCGGCCGACGGCGGCGTATTTTTTCATGTCGGGTTTGACGACGGCAGCCTCGGGACAAGCCTCCAGGGCCCTGTACATCGGCATGGCCGAGTGCACGCCGCTGGCACGCGCCAGGTAGCAGCAGGCCGCGACCACCCCCCGGTGGTGCCCGCCGACGATGACAGGCCGGTCGCGCAACTCCGGACGGTCGCGCTTCTCGATGGCGGCGTAGAACGCGTCACAGTCGAGGTGGGCAATGGCGAGATCGTGGAGTTCCTGGTGTCGCACGACCCGCGACGAGCCGCAGCTTGGGCAGGCCTCGAGGACGGCGACGGGCCGGAACCCGCAGTCACGACACAGGGTTTCCACGAAGCGAGGATAGGACAGGCTTCAGTCCGGGTGCAGCGATCCGTCAGCCTTTCATGCCGGGCCGGTCCGTCCGGTGAAGAGAGCGGCGACCTCCTCGAGATTCACCATCTCGTTCCAGCAGTTGAACGCAGTCGGGAACTATTGGCGGCGATTTGCCAATGAAGCCACCGGAGGCGGAGGGCGCGAGCCTGCTTGCCAGCTGGAGAGCGCAGTTCCTGCCCTCCCGATGCAGCCCTTCATGTGGAGCACGGTCTGACTTCTAAATCGCAGGTCGCAGGTTCGAGTCCTGCAGGGCGCGCCACCTTAGCCTATTGTATAATTTTATATGTATGGATCTAACCCTATCCATTCAGATCCGTATTTTCCCGGCTGGCAAACTATTGGCAAACACTATGAATCTAACGGAGTGACCTCGGATGGCGGCGTTTGCGGTTAGGGTTCCGCCAAGCCGGAGGGCGGGGTATTGGTTCGCTTGAAAGGTGATGGGGCAAATCTCTTCTGCCGCCGTTCGGGCAAAAAACTACCCATTCAAGCGAGCTCACGAGGGTCGGTGAACTCCACCTGCTGCGACTCCCACCTGCTAACCGAACTAACACGAGGAGCCGGTCGATCTCGGCGATCGAGCGTGCGCCTCCAATCTCTTCGCATTGGCCGGAGCCAGACGCCGTTCTGGAGCCTGTCGTAGAGCTTTTGACGGTTGTAACGCCCGCGTCTCTAGGTGGTTCCGACAGGGGTCCAGCCCGACTCCCTGTAGACGGTGCAAGCGTAGCGTGGCGCTTCAACGAAGGTGTCGATGGGCATGGTCGTGGTGTTGTAGCACTCTGTGCGGGTCCCGGGCAGGCGGCGGGCGCGGACCAGGAGGTGGGAACCGAGGTTTGGGATCTCGACCCACGTCAGGATCGGGAAGCTCGGGTTGTCGACTACCAGCGGGAGGCTCTTATCGCGCATTTCGCGTGACTATCCGATGAAGCGATTGCGCAGGGCGAGCTTCAAAGCGGCGGTCGAGAAGCCGCGCATGGGCACCCTGGCTATCATGTCCGTGAGGCTGGTGTCCGGCTTGAAGCAGCCGTCGCACCGACAGAACTCCCTCGACAGGGCATGGCAGTTCAGCAGCGGTGGCCCTGTGATCAGCGCGCGATGCAGCGCCATTTCTTGCGCCGTGAAGTCGCGTCCGTAACGGCGGCACTCAGCCGCGTGGCAGTTCCCGGCGGCGTCGAGACACGCCGGCGCTCTTGGCTCATAGACCACGGCACTACGGCGATAGATCTTCCAGTTGTCGGCCGCCGTTTTCTGTGCACGTGCCCAACCACGTCTCCAACCAGCGCAGCATGTCAATGCTGTACAGGTTGAACGTGCCGATGACCGAGTACATCAGCGCGGTGAACCGGGTGCCGGCATCCGAAGTTAGTGTGCCGCGCGAAAAATCTGCGACGATCCGGTGTCTGGACCCACCGCCTGGCCATGGACACTGCAGCCGTGACCCCATACAGTCTGTCAAGAGCAAGGTGTCGCACGTCCTTGAACTGGTTGAATCTCAATGGCTATAGGGACCTTCCTCCGCCTGACTATCCCCGCCATGGGATATCCAGGCTGATTTGGATTGAGCCGTAGCGCGTTGGAACATTGGCAGATGCACTCACCGTGCATCCAGCCAACGCCCCGTTTCCCACCCGGTGAAAGCGCACCGGGCAGGTTTTTTGCTACTTGTTCTTGATCGAGTCTTCGAAGCCCTTATGCCAACTCGCGCTTGCGTTGTCCGGAGTTACGACCGGGCTGTTGGGGTCTACTCCGGAATTGAACGAATTGGAACCGGCCTCGTAGCCGTCCAAGTAGTCGGTAGCGTGGTCGCCCGTATCCGGTTTCCCATCGTGCATTGTGCCTTCTCCAAATGTGCTACTCGTAATGCCTCCCAATGAAAGGCTAGCAAAGTTGGGCGCGTTTGCGCAAATCCAAGCGCAGTCGATGGCCCGCTTGCCTGCCCGACTGGCAGACGTCCGGATTCCTGCCAAACCTTGCCCTGCGCAGCGCCGGTTGTACCGGGGGGCAGTCTGCCGAAATTGAAGGACAATTGACCATAATGCCGCGTCTCTTCGCGACCAGTTCCACTCACATCCACGACCTTCAATGCGTAACTATGGCTTATTTCACAAGAGTCTGCTAATCGGCCGGGAGATCAACTGTAATCACAATCGCTGCGCTTATTGGGGCAGTACGATCGTAAAGCAATGCTTCCATATCAGGATCTTCTTCATCCTCTATCTTCCTAACTTCGTGACAGCTCAAAAACTCATCGGCTACAAATTGTTCAATTCTCCAGCCACGAAGCTCTTCTTTGTCTTTGATGCGATTGACTTGATCGAAAGTAGGATTTCCCACCGCCGTCGCCATAACCTTATGGACCTCGTTCGACCGCGCCACTCGACAACCGACTTTGTTCACGCCATCGCGGCGTGCTCCTTCAGGAATCGGAGTTATGCCACTCATCGGTATCTCAAGCGGATTGTAAAGAGAGTAGTAAACTGGCATCTTGTATTTCCGAGTGTACTCCTCAATGTGCCTCACTTGCTCGGAATTCGTATGAAGTTCCCCATATATGCTGTTGCCATCGAAAGAATACCCGTGTTGTTTAAACAACGGTACCTGTTTGTCAGTTGAATCAATCAGTCTTCCGATACCTACCAAATAGTCATACTCATCTAATTCGACTGCTTCGACATCACGAGAGTAAAGTCGTTTTGATTGTAGTAGTGCCACTTTTCGCCATACTAGATTCCCGTTTCTTCTTAGAACAGCAACAAGGGCTATATCGGCAATTTCCCACCGACCCAGAAAATGCGGTCTTCCACCGATCCAATGAGTATCTATCGCTAACGCTATATTTGACTCAGGGAATATAGTTGATGGCACTTTGTTCATGGCGGCTACAAATAAGTGATCAAGAGTTATTTCGTGAATGTTAGGTTGCGCGCTTAATGTACGCGACACGTCGTTATTCGCATCAGAAAACGCAATTCGAATTCGGCTCCTTACAAATTCCGGAATCATCGTCATTGTTGCAGTTATCCTCTCAACCGTGCCGACTTGTAGTCTCGTGACCTGTTGGCCGCGCTTGGCTCACGATTTGCGAGCGTGTCTACCCAAGATCATTTCGAATCTTCCCTGCCTCATTCGCGAGCCCTGTTCGGGTCGACCCATCCGCGTCGCTCAAGATCAGTGCACTCGTTGAACCTCCGGCAAGCTCAACGCTAGACCCGGTTCTCGATCGTCATAGTATCAAAGTTCGCCGGTTCAGCCCCACACCCCGCGCCCATCGTTACCGTTTCTTGTCTTGCCGCCCCTCCGCGGCCGGCTGCAGGCGTCGCGTAAGCCACATGAACTCTTTGCCCACAGGGTTCTGTGCGTTCAGGCTTTGCCCCGGCGGCTGCCTGCATGCCATTGAGGCTATCGCGGCCGAACATCTCTCGGGCTATCCCCACTAACGCTCTGTTTATATATCCCATATGCGAGTTCTGCTCGACCCTGCTCCGCCGCCGTTCACCTTGTTGGCAAACAGCCGGCAAAAACTCGCAAAGCCTACTCCTGCGCGCAAGTGGTGATGCCAAGGGTAACGTTTCGTCCAAACCGGTAGGGCAGCACGTGTGCGTTCGGTCAGCAGGTGAAAATTAGGGCAGATGCTGTCCAGCACCTTGAATGAGCCAAATTGAACCGGAGGAACTGTCACATCGGCAGCGGCCTCGGTCTGCTCATTCACCTGGTGACCGAACAATAACTTTCGTTCGGTCCCGCAGTGACGGCCGGGTAGCCGTCGGGCGTAGGTCACCTGTCAAGAAGGGGATGGTTTAGTCAGGCTCAAAGCTGGGAAGCGGGCGGCCCGAATTTGTCCGCTTAGCGGCAAGTGGGCACTTGACCGATATCGATTTCCAGGGAGGAGCCTGTGGCGGGAGGAGCGGCGACCAGGCAGCCTGAACCTCCGACTACACCGCCGGGTCACACGCAGCCGGCTTCTCGGACGCTATAAGCTGTAATCGCCCGTCTGAACCAGAGGACAGGGCACCGTGCCTTAGGAGCATTACATGCAACAGTCGCCCGGCCTGGGTTTCAAGACAGTGCCGCATTGCCGGCAGTCGTAGACCCACGCTGGAAACATTAAGGCCCTAAGCGGCATAATATGAATACTGTGCTTTACAATGACTACGACATCGTCAAATGGAAACACTAGAACGGCGCAAAGCAAATTTGCGCAAGCTCGCCAAGGCAGAGAACCTAATGGTCGTGGCAGCAGCAACCACGATCATGTTCTTACCGGTTGTGACGAGAGGTACAAGCTTCCATGAACGGGCCATAACCATTAGCATTTACGCAGGCTTAGGCATCTTGCTAGCACCGGCTTATATTTGGTGGGGATCTTGTATTGTTAGCTGGATTAATCGAACAGGGCGAAATTTTGAGGGGTTTTGGTTCTTGGCGCCTTGGTTTGCTGGAATATTGTCTGTTGGCACTGCAATAAACTACATAGCATATAGATTGCTGGCGCACGAAGGGGATTGGCCCGAGACGCTAGCATTTTCATGGATAGCATTATATCAAGCATTTAAGTTTAATGCAGTAGTAGCTTGTTCCACCGGGTTTATAATCAATGCAGTGGTGCACTACACGCAAGGTGACAATATTCTAGTTCGGGATGGCCCACCGACCCCATTTTGGCACGTAGTTGCTTACCGTATCGGGGCGCCCACCATTGCCATATTGATGATTGTGGGGGCTGGGTTCATTGCTGCCGAATTACGGGAATTGATATGGGTATTCCGTACCGAGGACAACTGTGTGGCACGTGTGTTCGGACACTGCTACCGCCCCGTCCTCTAACCTGATGACACTGTGCAAATTGCCTATTATTTGAATGTTTACAATATAAATGATGCAAATGGTGTTTTCATCCGCCTTAGCATTGGTGTAGTCGCAGGTGTTTTCGCGCTCCAAAAACACTCTTTGATATATTACCTTGGTCAACATGGGCCACGATAGTGGTATTATGTGCCGGTTGAGTCGAAGACTGGCGCGCCGGCATGAGAGAACGGTTACTGCCAAGAGGACCGAGTAGGCGGGGGTCGTTACCGAGCCCCGCCTAACCGACCGTTTGCGGTCTCGCGGCGGAGGTCCCGATCGTCCGCGGATTGCGTTTCCCGTTGGGCCTTGCCATCCCCAGCAGTAAAGGCACTAGAAGAACCGTAATTGACCAAGCCATGCGTGACCTCTTCACGCACCTTCAGACAGAGATTCTTAGTTCCGTTGTCTACTCAGAACATA
>JAPOYQ010000428.1 GCA_026706505.1 Gemmatimonadota bacterium | reverse complement strand
CGCGCTCGCTGTCGTATTCGATTTCGCCCGTGCCCGTGGTGACGAAGGTCCGCGTATTGTAGAGCGGATCCATGCTGTACGCCTCGCCAAAAACGAAAAAGGGGGCGGCCTTTTTGGACGCGTTCACCATCCAAGCCGGTGCCCGGCGGCTCCCGCCGATGCCGGATGTAGTGTGGTGCTCGTCGCGCAGGACATTGGGGTATTTGCGGTAGCTCATGCTCAGATCGTATTCGGCGTACAGGTCAAAGCCCTTGTAGTCGCGTATTTCGATGTTGCCGCCGAAGATGTGGGTCGCCGTGGGCAGGCCGTACTCAAAGCGGACGGTCTGCAAATTGGTGATGTCTTGCACATTGCCCTCGGCTTGGGCCATGAGCAATAGCACGGCCTCCCCGTCGCGGTTGACTTGGCGGTCGGACGTCATCCAGACCTGATAGTCGTTGCCCAGCACGAGCCGGAACTCGACCTTGACGATGTCCTCTTTGGGAAATGAGGCTCGATCGACAAAGGCCGGGCTGTCGAAGTCGTAGCTGAGGCGTATTTCCTCGGGGCCGTTGGCGGCGATGTAGCCCTGCTGGACAAAGCCGCCCTCGATGACCGGCTCAAACTGGATGTCTTTGCCGGCATCGACGGTGCCGTCCTCGTAGGTGATCAGTACGTCTGAACCGGCTTGGAAGAAGGCGGCTCCACCCGTTCCATCGCCCGGGGAATCGTCGCGCAGGACGATCTGAATCAGCGATACGGTCTTGTTTTGGGCCACGGTCAAGGCACCGGAAAACGGGTTGCCCACTAGGCGGTCTGAAAGCGTGTTGGACTGGTGGGCGTTGACCGCGTGCAGGCCCAATAGCAAGGCGTCGCTGAGCTGGTAAGCAAAGCGCCCGCCGAACAACGTGGTGTTGTTGGTGCGGAGTACTTCTTGGTCCTCGGTCGTCGAGCCGCCTGGATTGCTCAAGCGCGAATAGACGAGCGTCCCTTCGTAGCGGTCGGTGGCAAGGTCGAACTGCACGCCGTCCATGCGCGGCTTGGAAAAGACCATCGGCGAGATCACCGAGCGCATCTGCGCGCTGGTCGTCAAGGTGTAGAAGTATTGGCCCTTGGCGTCTGAGGCGATGACCACGTCGGAAAACCACTGTTGGAAGCGGTTGGACTTGAGCAGCGAGTTGCCGAACTGCTGGGGCTTGCTCTGGGAGTTGTTGAAGATCAGCCAGCCACGGGTGAGAAAATTGCCGTACAGGTCGTAAAAGTAGTCGCCTTCGAGGCTGATATCGACATAGCGCTGATAGGGGTTGCGGGCGTAGTTGGTGTACTGCCACTGGCGCCAGTGGTACTCTTTGTAGAGTTCCTGCGGCACGTACCAGCGGCGCACTGCCGGGTCGAGGACGCCGAGCATGACGTCCGGCCCTTGGGGCGCGAAGGAGGTTTCGTCGCCCTGTTGCAGCCCTAGGCGCGAGCTGTAATCAACTTGGCCGACCGCTTCTTGGGCTGCGCCGGCGGCGACGAGTAGCAAAACGACGCTTATTCTAATAGTAACAGTGTGCATGGTGTTCTCTTTTCACCCTAATAGGCTACCGCGATAAGGTGGGATCGCCGTTGTCCGGCGCTGTCTTCGGCGTCGGTGTCCACGTCGATCTGGCAGATGTAGAGCCCGGGCGGCACGACGCGGCCATGGTCGTCCTTGCCGTCCCAGGTAAAGCGCTGGTGACCGCCTTGGGCCGTGCCCTCTAACAGGCGCATGGGCCGGCCGTCGAGGGCCCAAATGCGGACGGCTGCCGGACGCTCGGCATAGACTTTGAACAGCGAGAACTCGATTTGGGCGACGTCGTTTACGAGGTCGCCGTTGGGCGTGAAGGGATTGGGCGCGACCGAGAGGTCGCCGACGATCTGCTCGGCACCGAGCGCGGCGATCGACAGGGTTTGCGACGGCCGCAGCGCGGTGGCGTTGCCGGCGTCGGCGGGCTGATAGGGCGTGCTGGCCGCTTGGTTGCGCACGGCCACCTTCAGCTTGGTGCCGTGGAGGAAGACCTTGGCCGCAAAGCGCAGGCGCACAAGTCGGCCGTGGCCAACGATCCACCCTCTGGCGCGACCTAGTCGGCCATACTGGGCCGCGCTGAGCGTGTCGCCGACTTCGTCGAAAAGCGTCTGGGTTCCCAAACCGACGACCTTGCGGAAGTAGCGCACGGGCCCTTGGGACTCGGGCGGCAGTTCGTCGTAGGCCGCGCGATCGACTTCCACTAGCTCCTCTCCGGCAATGCGGAAGTAGCGCACCGCGCCGCGCACCTCGTCTGGGAGCAGGGCGTGCGAGGTTGCCGTTAGGAGCTGGCCGTCGATGCTAGTGGGCACTTCCTCGCCATCGGCCGTCGTGCGGAAGTATAGTTGTGGCAGCGCATCGGTATCGCTGCGGGCAACTTCCGGGAGGCGCACTAGGAGCGAGTCGCCTTGCAGTATCTGGCCGTCGGTGCTTGCTAAGTCCAAGAGCGATTGCGGCGTTCCAGATGCAAACTCCTCTTCGGTGCCTATTGCCACATCGATAAGCTGCATGTCGAGACCCGGATCGGCGCTGATGAGCATCTCGTCGAACCCGATGCTGCGGACCGAGGTGGGCCGCTCTAGGAATTGGGGTTGGACGAAGACTTCGAAGGTGTCCAGAATTCCCACTTGGGCCTCGGGTGGCCAGACTTCGGCTCGCAGCCCGAGGGCGACCGGGGTGTGTAGCTCTACGGAGAGGTTCGCTAGCGCTGGTGCGACCTGGCGGTCCTCGCTGAGCAGGCGGGCCTGGATTTGCATGAACTTGCGCAGGCTGGGCGACGTTACCGGGTCGCCGGGCTGCTGGTACTGCTGGCTCCAAGCACTCCAGCCCGGGCCTATGGCAAAGGATGTGTCGATCGGCCCTTTGAGGAAGGCGAGGAGCTTCTTGTGCTCGGCCGCGGTCTTTTCGATGCCATTGCTGTCGTAGAAGCGTATCTGCTGGATGAGTTGGTCGCCGGTGCGGGTGCGAATCTCGACTTTAGTGCCCGGCGGCGTGTCGGCCTCCCAGTGGATACTGCCCAAGGTCACCAGCCCGGGAAATTCAATCAGAGCGGACTCTATCTCGACTTCCGCGGGCACGCCTTCGGCAAACAGCATGAGTTCGTTGAATTGAGGCCAGAAGCGGTCGGTGCGGTTTTGGGTGTCGCCGATGAAATTGGCTAAGGCCAACAGGTCGAGGAAGCGCACCTTGCGCACGGGGTTTTGCACATCGTTGAGGTGCCTGAATTCCCCATGATCGACGTTTTTTACCCGTTCCGGCGGTGTAATCGCGCGCCAGCGCAGCTTGCCTTGGGCGTCGCGTTCTCCGGTGGACGACCGCATCTGATAGCCGCGGATATTACTACCAGCGACGCGAATTTGGTCCAGCCACACCGTACCGCCGATGTCGATGGTCAGCACGTTGGCACCCGGGTCGAGGGGGTCTCGGGTGGGTTGCTGATAACGGCTGCTGATATCCCCGTCGAAAGCCGGTGCCGGCGTCTTGCCAGCCGAGGTCAGGTCCAAGGTGCCTCCCCCTTCGACTAGGCCGAGACTAATGTTGTCTCCCCAGCCCCACACTGCGACCTCGGCTAGGCGCGGCAACTCCCGGCGATAGAATTCCCGCCGCCCGCGCCGCTCCTCCTCCAAGGACTCGTAGGTCTCGGCGTCCACCGGCTCTTCGCGGCCGGCAAAGTCGCGCACGAAGTGGACGATGTCGCCGTGTTCATGCACCGGCAGCGTCTCCCACGCGGCTTGGTCGATTTGCTCGGCCCGCCCGCCGCGCGTGTCGGTGATTACGATGCGGATGGTTTCGATGACCTTGCCGGTCCAGGCCGGATCGGCGCTGTTTTGGTGCAGTTTCTTGACACTGCTGATCCCGCCGGAGGCATCTACGAGGCCGAGGTTGACCAGTGCCCCCTCGGTTGCGGCTGCACTTTCAAAGAAGAAGGCGCGTTGCTGGGTATTGGGGCCTTCGTGGGGAACAAATAGCTCAAAGCTAACCTTGCGGTCGTCGGTAAGCGATAGCGTCTGGTTCCGTGCCAAGAGGAGGAGGTACTTGAAGAACGGATCGCCTAGCTCTTCTTCGACGAAGCGCACGGAAATGCCCTCTACGGGCACGGCCCGGCCCAGATCGACTTCGACCCACCACTGCTCGATAGGATCGCGCGGGTCGGGCTCCCAGAAGGTGGTCGGATCGCCATCGACTATATTGGCCGCCATCTCGATGTTGGAGCCTGCGCGGCTGACCCCGGGTCGCACCAGATAGTCGTACACGAACTTTTTCTGGGCGTCTTGGATGGGTCGGCCGAGCACATCGACTTTCAGGGTGCTATCTACATTGAGGATGCGCGAATCTTTGTTGGTGATCACGACTGGACGGGCGATGCTGGGATCGGCGAGGACGTTATAGATGGAGCGCAGGTGCCGCGGACGCACCGCGCCCGAGTTGTCAATCGTGGTCAGGTGTTCGGGTTTTTTCCAGTGCTCCCAGTGGCTGCGCCCGGATACAACGATGCGGTCATCGACGATGTCGTACCCTTGCTGGGCGCTGGCTGGCAGCCATGCCCATAACAGGCAGCACGCGATGGCACCCCATTTTATTTTTGCCACGATGGCACCTCCTTACAAGTGCTCGGCGAATAAGGCGACTTGGCTTTCGCGCTCGGCGCGCAGGCGTTGGATGAGCGCGTCCATGAGTTCGTTCCTGCGCCTTACTTCCAAGATGCCCCTCGCTTGCGCTCTCGCTTGGGCAAAGGGTTTAATGTCGCCGCCTTCCTTTTGGCGCACTCGGAATACGGCAAACTGGTCTAGCACCTCTACTGGCCCGCCCCATTCGCCGATCTCTGCGACAAAGGTCGCGTCCACGAGTTGGGGATAGCGCGCTCGCACGACCTTGCGCAGGTGCAGCGCACCATCGTGCGGGTCGCCGTGGGTTTCGACGCCTGGCCGGGCCAATAGCTCGGCGACGGTGCTGCCATTTGCGAGAGCTTCGCGCAACTCCTGGGCCTGCTCGCGGGTGGGCGCGAGGACCTGATTGATGTGGACGGATTCGGCCGTGCGGAAGCGCGTCTTGTTCGCCTCGTAGTACGCGGCGATTTCCTCCTCGCTGGGGATGGCCTTTGTCGCTGTTTCTGCCTTGGTGAGCTGCTGCAAAACGAGGGCTTTCCGCTTGCGCTCGCGCCACTCGGCGAAGTCGGCTTCTCGATCCCAGCCGCGCCGTTGGGCTGCCGCGGTCATCAGATAGGCTGGCAAGAGCGCGGCGCGGGCCAGCGAGACGACCTGTGCGCTGTCTTGCAACGCGCCCCGGAAGCCGACCGAGCGCAGGTCGTGGAGGTATTCTCCCAAGGGAATCGCTCCGCCGTCAAAGCGGTAGAGGGGAAGCGCGGCGAGCGAGTCGGCGAGATTCGGCTCAGCCAGCAAGGCTTGTAGGCCTTCGTGGTCCAACTGAAGATTCAAGGAGCGGCTCAGGGTTTCCACTTCGATTTGCAGGCGATTCTGCCACTTTTCGCGGTGCGCCGCGCTGGCGGCTTCTTCTGCGTAGTCGGCTTTGTCGGCGATTCGGTCTTCGACAAAGCGGTAGATCTGCCAGCCGCCCGCCAGCGGTAGTGGCTCGGCGACTTGGCCGACCGGCAGGGAAAGGAAGGTCTGCGGCGGAATGGCAAAGCGCTGCGCTTGGGTGCGCCCGATCCAGCCGACGACGCCGTCGCCCTGTGGGGCAAAAAGGTCGTTGGCCGCAAAGTGCTGCGCTAGGTCGGCGAAAGGCTCGCCCTCGTGCAGGGCCTGCAGTACGCGGTCCACATCTCGCTGCTGCCGCACCAGAATCCGTGCAAAAAGCCGCTCGCGGTCGAAGCCCATATCGACGAAGGTGCGCTCGACTTCCTCGGGCGTTACTTCGACTTGGGGCGCGAGCACTTCGGCTTGGTAGCGTTGGGAGAGCCGCTTGCGGACGAGGGCGTTTAGCTGGTAGCGGACCTCGTCGCTTTGCTCGATTCCCCTAGCGCGGGCCTCTTGCAGCAGCAGTTCCTGATCGACGAGAGACTGTAGGTGGTCGCGTGCGTCCGCGCTCTGCAAGCCGGGCGGCAAGCGCTCGACAAAGCGCAGGTACTCGGCCTTGGTGAGGGCCACATCGCCGACTTGGGCCACGACGGGGTCGTCTGGCGCGCAGCCAAATAGGGCCAAGAGAGCAATAGCGCGCCACAGGGAGCGGGGAGTAGCAATAAACATGCTGTTTGATTTAATCAACTGCTAGGCGAGTGTCAAGTTTTTTGCCCATAGGACTAACTGTAACTGTATGTAATTCTTGGCTTTATTTGTCTTTAGTACATGCGGATTACATTGCCCGTCATTCCGGTGAAGCCGTCTATGACTAGCCACGCGCCGCCCGAAGCGAATTGCCCGAGTATCACCCCTAAAAAGAACCAGCGCGTCGAGCGGTAGCCGTTCGGTCCCATGTATTTCAAGACGATGGATTTAATCAGCCAAGCGAGAAAGATGCTGAACCAGATGTTGCCGAGGATCCAGGTGCCGCTGGCCACGTAGCCGATGGGGTGCAGGGGCCACCACAACAAGTGGTGGCGCGCCCACAGCAAGAGCGCCATGACCGCGGCTCCCACCCCATTCCAGAGCCACCCCAGCCAATACGGCCCGGTCGGCGTCTCGATGAAGCGGGCGGCAAAGCGAAACGGCTCCCAGGCGAAAAGTCCGGAGAAATACTGGCGGTGCAGGTTGAGTGCCCCGTACTGGTAGCCCAAGTTCAAGGTCGCGTAGATGGAGCCCAAAAGGCCGATGGCCAGCGCGGCCGTCAGCATTGCTAGGACGCGCCGCCGACCGATCTTTAGGCCGTGCAACATGCGGATGCTGTTGGCGCAGGGGGCCATCATAAAGACCAGCAGGTCGCCTGCCCAAGCGAGGGTAAAGCCCAGCGCCATCATCCCCGTTGCCCCCAGCGCCGACGAGCCGACGCCCGAGACCACAAAGCCCGCGCCCGACAGCCCCTCCACGGCTGACGAGAGACCGGCTTCGACGATCACGCGGGTGAGGGCGAAGAAGATGGCAAACGCCGCGCCGAGAAACAGCACCACCGCCCACCAAGGCAACCCCGTCTGCCACAGCCACAAGCCCATGACGAGCATGCCCACGGCCAAGCCAACCATGGCCGTCCGAGAGGACAGTAGCTCTCCGGCTGCGCTGCCTCCGGTTTTGGCCTGCTGCCACACGGCCTTTAGATGGCCGCGCGCCGTCCACAGCCCCAAGACGACCAGTGCAACCATTGCGCCCATGCTCTGATGGCTCAACATGCCCGTGGTGGGGCCGGCATGACTGTAGGCGTCGAGCTGTTCGGTGGTGAAGATACCCAGGGTCGAGCACGCCCATTCCTGGGCTTTGGCCAACACATAGAAAAACCACAAGCTGCCGGAGATTCCGGTGTTGATAAAATAGGCCAAGCCCATCATCAGGTAGTTGAGCCGTATGCGCAGGACAACTGCGTCGTGCCCCAAGGCTAGCGGCAGGTTGAGATCGACGCGCGGCGCAAATTCGTAGTAGTGGCTAAAGGAGTTGATCGTATTGAGGATCGCCGGCACTGCAAAGCCAGCCCACATTATTGGATTGCGCAAAAAGGGTTTTATGCGCGCGGGCCGCGGGCCATCTTCGATCATTCCTA
>JAPOYQ010000169.1 GCA_026706505.1 Gemmatimonadota bacterium | reverse complement strand
TCGGGCATAGGCCGTTCGATCGCCTTGGCGCTCGCTTCGGGCGGCTGCAACGTGCGCGACTCCTCCATCGAAGAGCGCCTAGAGACGCTTGAGGCCGCCTTCGGCGACGAGCGCAGGGCACGCAGCGCTATCCCTAAGCAGCGGCGCGTCGGGCGCGCCCTGCGGGCGATCGCTGCCAACCTCGTCGCCGCCATCTCGGCCGAGACCGGCTCGGAGGCGGCGCAAGTGGCGGCGGCCCTCAACGCCACCCACGCCCTCAAGACCCGCCTTCAGGGTGGCGGCGAGGGCGATCGCGACCGCGCCGCACTCGACCAACTGGAACGGCTCTACGAACCCCTCGACGACAGCGGCCTGCGCGCCGGTCTGGCCCGTCTGCGGGCCGCCGGCCTCGGGTCGGGCGGCGGCCTAGGGCGGGCGCGAGAAGGAGTCCTGGAAACCCTCGGCCAACTCGAGAGCCTGCTCGAAGATCGCATGCAGCACCTTGCCCGGCAGGGCGATGTCCTGCCCTTTGCAGGCGATGCCTACCCACCCGAGTACCGCGAGCTCGTGCAGCGGTACTTTCGCGTCCTGGCCGAAGCCGGAGTGGTCGAGTGAACGGCGGCGAGTTCAGCCTAGCCAGCGGCGTCTCCCCCCTCGGCGTCTTCGCCCTCCTCGCCGCGACCTTGGCCGTGGTCGGCTTCGAGTATCGCCGCGTTCAGCGCCGGGGGCTGCCCTTCCGCGTGCTCCTCACCGGCCTGCGCGTCGCCGGCCTGACGCTGATCCTAGTCGCCCTGCTGCAACCGGTCCGCGTCCACTCGGTCCCCGACGACCGCGAGACCTCCCTCCTCGTACTGCTGGACGCCTCGCGCAGCATGCGCCTGCCGGGCGTCGCCGAGGGCGAGAGTCGGGCCGACTGGATGCGCCAGACCCTGTACGCCGAAGGCGGGCTCCTGCAGCAATTGTCGGCGCGTTTTCGCCCCCGCCTCTACGCCTTCGCCGACGGCACCTCCCGGGTGTGGCAGGCCGAACAGCTCGCCCCGGACGGCCCGCGCACCGACCTAGCCGAGGCCGTCGAACACTCGGCCGCCGACCTCGGGGGACTCCCCCTAGCCGGCGTCCTCGTGGTCTCAGACGGTGCCCACAACGGCGACCGGGACCCGGCGCGACCGGTGCAGCGGCTGCTCGATAGCGGGGTTCGCGTCCACGCTCTCTCCGTCGTTGACGAGGCAAAGCAGCGGGACCTCCGCATCGACGACGTGGTGGCACCTAACCAAGTGCAGTCGGGCGACGTCGTCAGCGTGCGCGTCGACCTCTCAAGTCAGGGGTACGAGCAGATCGAGACCCCGGTGCGCCTGCACTCGCCCTCCGGACCAGCCGCACACGAGACCGTGTTCCTGACAGGGCAGACCCGGCGTTCCGTGCACCTCTCCTTCGTGGCCGGCGCGCCCGGCCTACAGCGCTACGAGGTCGAGGTGCCGCCCCGCGAGGACGAGATCGTGCACCACAACAACCAGCGCCCCTTCGTCGTCGATGTGGCACCGCGAGAGGAGGTGCACGTGCTGTTCTTGGAGGGCCGGCCACGGGCCGAGTTCGCTTACCTCCGCCGCGCCCTCGAAGGAGAGGAGGGGATCGTCGTCCACGCAGTGGTCGCTCTCGACGACGACTCAGAGTACCGCATCGGCCTGCCGGCGGACGCACCGCTAGAGATCGCGGGCTACGACGCCATCGTGCTTGGAGACGTGACCGTGGCGCGTCACCTCGACGGCGACGAGAAGGCCCTGGCCCACTACGTGTCGAGCCGCGGGGGCGGCCTGCTCGTGCTCGGCAGTCCGTCGCTGACCGAGGCCGACGGCGCACTGCGCGACATCCTGCCGGTGTTCCTATCGCCGCAGCCGCAACTGCAGGCCGAGGGTGTCCGTCTGCGACTGCCCGACCGGAGCCACGCCGACGCGTCGGTGTTGGCACCAGAGAGTCTGGCCGGGTTGCCCCTGTTCCGTAGCTATCTGCAGGTGGGACAGGCAAAGGCAGCGGCCAGCGTGCAGCTGCAGGCCGAGGAGAGCGGCGACATCCTTATGGCCAGCCACCGGTACGGAGCTGGCCGGGTCGCCTTCTTCGGCCTGGTCGCCTCTTGGCACTGGCGCGCCTTCTCCGAGCCGGACGACCTATCCTACGACGACTTCTGGCAGCGTACAATCCGTGGCCTCGTCAAGCGCGAGAGTCGACTGCGCCTGCACTTGGAGCGCTTCACCTACCACCTGGGCGAACCGGTGAGGCTGACCGCCGAACTCGTCGGCGCGGATCACCAGCCAGTGCCCGAGGCCCGCGTCTCCGTCGCCATGGGCCCACTGGGTTCCGCTGGCGAGGGTCGCGTGATCGAGCTGGAATCGGCTCTGGGCGAGCCGGGCCACTACGAGGGGACGCTGGAACCGGAAGCAGCGGGCGAGTACCAGCTCGACGCCTGGGCCCGGCAGGAGGGTACGCGTCTGGGCGACGGCCGCGGCTTCTTCGAGGTCCGCGACCTCGATCCGGAACTCTCCGGCCGCATCGCTGACGTGCCCCTCCTGCGCCGCCTCGCCCGCCACGGGGGCGGCCTGTTCTTCTCACCCGCCGAGGTGGACGAAATTGCCGAGCGATTGACCCTGTCTTCGCCCGCGACCTCGCGGCGCCTCGTGGACGACCTGTGGGATACGCCCTGGCTGTTCGTCGGGATCCTGGGGTTGCTGTCGGGCGAGTGGCTGCTGCGGCGGCGGCGCGGACTGGTGGTACTGGCCCTGGCGGCGGCCTGGCAGGCCATGCCGGCCGCGGCCCAAGAGGCCCCGGTTCTGCGCGACGGCGACCAACTGCGTTTCGCTTACGTCGAGCACGAGACCACCGGTTGGAGTTGGGGCCGCGACTGGCAGTACTACGGCGGCAACAACGTGCGGCGATTCCTGATCCAGTTGGCGCGCCAGACCACGGTGCGCGTCCACCCGACACCGGAGTCGGTCAGCCTGAGGGACGAGCACCGCGACCGCCTGTTCGCCTACCCCCTCCTGTTCATAACCTCCAACAATCCTGCCAAACTGTCGGACGCGGAGAAGAGCAACCTGCGCGAGTACCTGCTGCGCGGAGGCTTCCTGTTCGCCGACGACTGTGTGAAGGAGGGCACCTTCAACAGGTCGAAGCCGCCGATCTTCACGCGCTCCACCATCGAGCTGTTCCGGGAGGTGTTCCCCGAGCACGAGTTCGAGCAGATCCCGCACGACCATCCCATCTACCACTGCGCCTACCAATTCCCCGATGGCCTGCCGCAGATGCACGAGAAAGGACGCTGGGAGGGCCTCGGCCTGTTTCGCGAGGGCCGGCTGATGGTCGTGTTGTCGCCCAACGACTTCTGTTGCGGACTCCAGTTCAACTGGGGCCAACTGAGCCGCAACGCCTACAAGTTCGGCGTCAACGTCATCGTCTACGCCCTCACGCATTGACCTGACCACTGCCTCAGCGCCGGTTGCCCCCCTCGGGTCCGATCTCTCCCGTACCCACCCCAACGCCCGTGAGCACTTCACTGTAACCGGGATAAGTGACGGCGTATTGGAATCCTTCGTTGGTGCCCGCCGCGCCAAAACGTCCCTGCTTGTCGAGCGCCACGAAATTGAGGTGCAATTCCTCGACCGGACGCGGGTCGAGCGCGACGATGCGGCGAATGGTCTCGACGCAGGCTTCCTCCGGGTGCAGCCCCTGGCGCATGTACTCGACGACGAGGAAGGTCGCGCAGTAGCGCATGACGTTCTCACCCAGACCAGTAGCGCCAGCCGTGCCCACGCCTCCATCGACGTATAGCCCGCTACCAATGATCGGCGAGTCGCCGACGCGGCCCGGCAGCTTGTAGCCCCAACCGCTGGTCGAGCAGCCACCAGCGATTCGCCCCTCACCGTCGAGTCCAAGCAGAGCGATAGTATCGTGGTTGTCAGCCGCGCCCTGCTTTTCCCGCCATTCCTCCCACGCCTTGCGCCTCTCTTCCGTGAGCAAATCGACGCTTGCAAAACCCTGCTCCAGCGCGAACTGCCGCGCGCCTTCGCCAGCGAGCATGACGTGCTTGGTCTCGTCCATCACCCGGCGTGCCACCGAGATCGGATGCAGGATTCCCTCGATAGCGGCGACGCTGCCGGCGCGTTGCCCCTCGCCGTCCATAATGCAGGCATCGAGCTGCACCACGCCCCGGGCGTTGGGTATGCCCCCCAATCCCACGGATGCATTGGAAGCGTCGGCCTCGGCGACGTGGATGCCGCGCTCGACGGCGTCGAGGACCGAGCCGCCCTGTTCGGCGATCCGCAGCGATTGTTCGTTGGCGACTTTGCCAAAGGCCCAAGTAGAAATAAAGAGGGGGCGAGCAGTGTTCATGGGGATGTCCTTTTCTGCGCGCGCCGTCCCGGCGAGGGCTAGACCGCCGGCAGCGAACGCGGTCTCGCGCATGAAGCGGCGGCGACTCAGCGGCATGGCCTAATCCTCGTCGCCATTGTGATGTTCGCCACCGTCATCCGTGTCCTTATGGTCGCCATCGTCATCCGTGTCCTTATAGGCGACGGCAGCGATCTCCACGCGAAAGTCAAAGACGATCTGCGCTCCACCAGTGCAAGCCCGCGCCGGAAATTGCTCTTTAAAGTACGAGGCATACGCCTTATTCATCTCGTGATAATCTTCAATGTCCGAGAGCCAGACAGTGACGCTGACGAGATCGTCGTACGCATACCCGTGCTCTTCGAGTATCCGCCCGATGTTTTTCATGGTCTGATGGGTCTCAGCCGCGACCGACTCCTTGACGTCGGCACCGTCGGCCGTGCGGGCGATCTGGCCGCTGATGAAGAGGAGACCGCCGGCTTGGCGGGCCGGGCTGAAGGGCAGAGTCCTGAGCGGAACCGTCGCTCGAGCGCGGGCTGGCGAGACGGCGAGCGCAAACGCGAGCGCGGCGCGGATACAGCTTTTCATATTAGCATCTCCTGGTTTGAGTTGAAGCCTGTTAATAAGCTCAATAGGCCCCACGGCGACAACCGGCGCTAGGTCTCCGATGCGGGTCGGGTTAGTACCTTTTCATATATTAAAGCAATTCCATCTGCGGATGGATTCTCAACAGGGGGTTTGACATTTTACTCAATGTATTGAGTAAAATTACTCAGAGGAATGAGCAAAATGACATATCGGCACAGATGGACGCAATGATCAACCAAACCATGAAGATCGCCAAATTCTGGAGACACTCTTAATGCCGGAGACGAACCGCACCCTCGCGTATGACGGAGAATCCATTCCCTTTCACCTGAGTTACTCCAAAAGAAAGACGCTTGAGATCGCCGTTCACCCCGACTGCTCGGTAGTTGTAAAAGCCCCACTGGGAGAAGATGAAACCTTTATCGAAGATTTCATTAACAAGCGCGCGAGCTGGATAAGACGCCAGATTCGTTATTTCGCGGAGTTTGCACCGCGCACCCCCAAGCGGCAGTTTGTCGGCGGCGAAAGTCATCTTTACCTCGGCAAACAGTATCGGCTGAAGATAAGGCCTTCTGCAACAGATGAGGTTTTGCTAAAGCGCGGCTTCTTCCACATACAAGCAGTTGACGACAAGCCGGAGCATATAGCGATGCTGCTTGAAGCATGGTACTGGAGCAAGGCGGAGGTTTATTTTGCTCAAGTATTTGAAGAATGCTGGCAGTTCTTTCAAGAAAGGGGAGTGAACAAGCCTGCACTTAAAATCCGCAAGATGAAAACCCTCTGGGGCAGTTTCAGCGTTAAACGCGGCATAACATTGAATCTGGAACTTATAAAAGCACCCAGAGAATGTATTGAATACGTCGTCATCCACGAGCTATGCCATCTGTTCCATCTCAATCACGGATCGGAGTTTTACAATTTGCTTGAGCAGTTTCTCCCCGACTGGATGAAACGAAAGCATCGCTTGGAAACGATGCTATCGTAGCGTCAGCTCAAGCGCGGCCCAGATTGTCCTATTTGTCGAACCTCTAATCCCTTCCCGTTCTGATTCTTGCTTCGCGGCTGTATGTCCTACTATATTTCACCGCGTTTCACCACGATCGCGCACGGCGACCGGCGCGCCAGCCCAATAAAGCTACACTGTGTGCGGACGATCAAGCTTCGCGTGCAAGGTCCTTTTTACGACCAACCGCTACTACACATGCCGCCAGCTTTAGCCACCGACACTACCCCGCTGTTGGCCACCGTCGGCCTGACCAAGCACTTCGCCATCCGCAAAAGCCGCTGGGGCCGGACCACCGGCCAAGTGCGGGCCGTCGACGACGTGTCGCTAGCCGTCCACAAGGGCGAAACCCTCGGCATCGTCG
Organism: Gemmatimonadota bacterium; assembly: GCA_026706505.1. Next base: position 1,369 of record JAPOYQ010000169.1, on the reverse strand, counting down.
GCGAAAGCGGGTGTGGTAAAACCACTCTCGGACGCTTGATCCTGCGCTTGATCGAACCCACCGCCGGCCAAGTGCATTTCGCCGGTATCGACATCAGTCGCCTATCCGGTGCGCCCATGCGCGCTATTCGCCGCCAAATGCAGGTAATCTTCCAAGATCCCTACAGCTCGCTAAACCCGCGCCTGACAGTACACAAGATCATCGCCCAAGGCATCACGACCCATCATCTCGCACGCGGTAAAGAGGTCGCTGCCCGAGTGGCGCAATTGCTGGAAATGGTCGGCTTGCCCGCTGGGGCTGCCCGTCGATACCCGCACGAATTCTCCGGTGGTCAGCGCCAGCGCATCGGCATCGCCCGCGCCCTAGCGGTCGAACCGCGCTTTATCGTCGCCGACGAACCAGTTTCTGCTCTCGACGTCTCGGTCCAAGCCCAGATCGTCAACCTGCTGCAGGACATCCAAGCCGACATGGGGTTGACCTACATGTTTATCGCCCACGATCTCAGCGTCGTGCGCCACATTGCCGACCGGGTCGCCGTAATGTATCTGGGCAAGATCGTTGAATTGGCCCCCAAAGAAGCGCTCTACGACGCTCCCTTACATCCCTATACCCAAGCCCTGCTTGCGGCGGTGCCCGTCCCCAATCCCCAAAAGCGGCGGGCGAGAGTCCTCCTCGACAGTGACGCGCCCGATCCGACCGCAATCCCCATCGGCTGTCCGTTCCACCCCCGCTGCGCCGAGCGCCAAGCACAATGCGAAACGACCACTCCGCAACTAACCGCTATCGGCGCTGGACGCCAAGTCGCCTGTTTGCTGCGACAGCCTAGTGCTCCAGTGCTGACCGCCAATCCACCAGCAAAGGAAAAACAACATTAAAACCTCCATTCCGCTATTGATCGCTAGTCTCGCGCTTTTCATTCGCTCCGGCAGCGCCCAAGAAAAGACCATCCTTGGCTTCGACTTGCCGCCCGACGCGCTACCCTATGACCAGCAGGTGTACCGCATCCCCTGCAGCAATACCGCCAATTCGATCACCTTCGACTTTTCGGTCAGCGTCTATCAGCCCTATTGCGGGGCCGACCTCTTCAACGATCCGTTGATCACCTTTGACAAGGCACAAAATCCCCAACCCGGTGCCGCCGAAAGTTGGTCGGTCGCCGCCGACGGAGTAACGTGGACTTTTGTTTTGCGCGAGGGCCTAATGTGGAGCGACGGCACCCCTGTCACCGCCCACGACTACGTCGCCACCTTCCGCCTCAGCGCCAGCCCCGATCACGCTTGGGATTTCGCCTGGTACTACACCTTCGTCGACAAGGGTGGGATCAAAAACTGGGCCGAGGTCATCGCCGGAAATCTACCCGTAGGAGCCT
>JAPOYQ010000292.1 GCA_026706505.1 Gemmatimonadota bacterium | reverse complement strand
GCACCAGAGAAGTCTTGCCGTAAGGTAACGCCACCCGTACACCAGTCTACAGGAGCCGGCCTAAAATTGACAACAAGGCACGGAGGGTGTTAGGCTACGCCGTGGAAACCACAAATCTTACTTCGAGGTGCCAAAATGAAAATCAAGCGGATTACAGGAACCCACGTCACAATCCCATACGCTCCGCCCGTTGGCCCTTACGTCGGGCGCGGTGGTGGTAGTGGCACTTTGGGCGCAGCCGGACTTATTGTGAAAGTTGAAACAGACGCGGATGTAGTGGGGTGGGGCGAAGGAACGGGACGATTTGAAACGGACCCAAACTCAATTCTGGCTGGCAAAGATGTGGCCAACATCGAAGGGGCCATTGCAGCGCTGGAAGCGGGTGGCATCGGCAAAGGCCCGATGTCTGGTATTGAGATGGCACTTTGGGACGCCATGGGCAAGGGAACGGATTTGCCGGTCTGTAAACTGCTCGGCGGCGTGGTGCGGGAGGAAGTGGACTTCTGCGCCTGCATGGGACTCAAAGCACCATCGGAGTCCGCGGCAACGGCCCGCGAGTACATGGAGCGGTGGGGGTTTCGGTTCTTAAAGACAAAAGCGGGGGACGACTCACAGCAGGACCTGCAGATTGCCGAGGCGATACAAGCCGCTGTGGGCGACGAGGCCATACTCCGCCCAGATGCAAACAGCGGGTATTCCCCCGAAGAGGCAGAAGTTACAATGCGAAAAATGAAAGATATGGGAATTCGCTATTTTGAAGACCCGTGCTCACCCGAGTACCCCGATGCGCTGATCCGATGCCGAACGGAAATCGGCATGGGTATCTTGGTGAACATGGGCGTTGGCACGGCAGACACTGTTGTGAACTTGCTCGCCAACGAGGTTGCTGATATGCTGATGCCAGACACTCCAGCGGCAGGCGGAGTGCTACCTGTGAAGAAAGTCGCTACTGTCGCAGGGGCGTATGACGTGCCGTGCCTGATGCACTGCTCGCACGACCTCGGACTCAAGACTGCGGCTATCACGCACATTGCGGCAGCAACCCCCAATTTTTCCGGGCCGAACGACACCTGCTACCACGGTTTGACGGATGATGTGCTGGCTGAACCGTTGCAGTTTGAAAATGGACGCATCCGCGTGCCGTTGGGGCCGGGACTAGGCGTTGAAGTAGATGAAGCGAAGATTGAGCAATACAGTGCGTAGTCGCGGGTTAGGCCTCGTCCAACCCCAAGCCCGTCAAATCTGCAATATGCCCTGCTTGCTCGGCTTCGTATAGCCGCCAGATCACGCGCAAGCCCTGCAAGCTGCTTTTGCCATCGGTCAGCGGCGTTGCCCGGTTGCAATGCAAGCGAGGAAATGGGCCATCTTTTTGAACCCGTCCTAGACTGTGGGAAATCAACTGAGGCAGAGATGGGCGCACAGCGCCGCATAAGCCGCATCATCGAACATTGGACCCTGCCAGCCGCGTCTCAGGTCGTCGATCACGTGCGCCGAGCGAGGATCCAGTTGGTGCAGGTGGGGAACTTCGGAGTCGATTTCTATTCGCTCGTCGGTGATGAGCATATCGAATCGTCGTGGTCGGGCATGCCCTTGCGCAGTGCGAAGGCCAACCTGGACCTAGCCGCCGAGGTCATTTCTCAGATACAGGAAGCCGGCGCGCGCGTCACCGGCCAGTTGTCGACAACCATGCACTTTGGGAATCACGAGGAGGGACTCGGCCTGTTCGGCGAGAAGTGGGCGCGCATGTGGACCGACGATCTGCTGGGCTCGCCGCCGTGCGCTGCCGCTGAAGAAGGCCTGCAGCGCAATGCCGACGGATCGCTCAAATGGCGCACCATACCGGGCCGTCCCTATCGCACCTATCGCGGCTGCATGAGCAATCCAAAATGGTTGGCGGTCCTTAAGAGGATGGTGCGCAAGGGCATCGAGGTTGGCCTGGACGGCTTCAATGCCACCCACCACTACGAGTCTCTCTGCCACTGCCAGTACTGCTCCGACTATGCGCGCCGTTTTCTGGGCACGCGACTGACCACAGAAGAGATTCAGGGGATTTTCGGAATCGCCGACTTGGAGGAGGTGCCCGACGTGTTCACGGCGAGTTCCGACTGTCCGGAAGAGCTGGCAGCCCGTTTGCAGTTCGTCTTGGCCCAGGGATCCGACCTGAAACGCAAAGAGTCCTTCGACGAAGTCTTCATCGAATACGGGCGGTCGCTCAAACCGGACCTGCTCCTAGCGCAGTGGAATCACAAATACGATTTCCGACCGCACGACGAGCGCTCTCTGCTGCCGCAGGAGTTGTGGGCCAGGGGGGAGGACTATATCTGGTACAGCCAGGGGCCATCCAAGGCGATCAGCTCGCTCTCTCAGGGGTACCTCGCCGACATGGGTTTGCCATCCCGCTTCATGTACGCCGCCGGGGGCGGCAGACCCTTCGTCATAAACAAGTACGACTACAAGCGCTGGCGCATCTGGGCTGCCGAGGCGCTGGCCCATCACGGCACGGCGCTGGCCTTTCACGCCGGACCACCGCGCCTTGAGCAAGAAGAAAGCGTCAATGTTGCGCCGGAGGATTATTACGGCCCGGTCATTCGCTACCAGCGATTCATGTTCCACCACGAGGGGCTGCTTCACCCGGCGACCCCGTGGTCTCAGATTGCCCTCGTCTATCCGAGGAGAGCCGAGATGCAGGCGGAGATGGATTGTCTCGACGCGCTCAAGCGATTCGGGCAACATCTAGAGGACGGCCACTGGTTCTTCGACATCATCCTCGACGAACAGCTAAGCGAGCGCGCCGCTGACTACGAAGTCCTCGTTTTACCGGAAATACAGAGACTGAGTGCGGCGGAAGGCGAGTGGTTAGCAGCGTTCGTCCGCGCAGGAGGCCGTCTGGTGTTTACGGGCAACAGCGGTCGTCTCGCCGTCGACGGGTCACCGCACGAGGAGCCGCTGCTTCAAGCTCTGAGAGCATCGCCAGCCGTAGGATCGATCGCCGGCCTCACGGGAGGGGGGATGTACATTCCCGACGGTCCTTGGACTCCAGAGACGGTGCCGATCAAGGGTATCCCGCAAGAGATGCCGATTTTTCCCAAGCTCGAAGACGATACCTTCGGTCAACGGTTTCTGTTGGAGCTGGAACAGTTCGTCGGCCGGCCCTGGCTGGTCACCGATGCCCCTTGGTTCGTGCGGGTGCGGGCATGGTACCCACAGAATGTGGACGCGGTGGTCATTCACTGGATCAACTACCAGCAGGATGAGGAGGCCGCAATCGAGGTACCGCTTCCGGTCGGGCCGCTCCAAGCGGAGTGTGAAATGCTCGACGGCTTTCAGGTAGAGCGGGTTGAATGGCACTATCCGGAGATGCGAGAACCGGTTGTGCTCGAGCACGAAAAGAGCGGATCAAGCGTCCGCTTCACCATTCCGCGCCTCATCGTCTACGGCATGAGTGTTCTGTATCTGCAAGCAAACCCGACACGGCGCGGGTGTTAACGGAGCCGGCGTCTCAGCACCAGTCGTGCCGCAAGGCTTCGACGCTGTGTGTCTTGTACCGCGCTTTCAGGTCGGCGACTTGGGCACCAACAAGTCAGTCTCCCGGACGCAGCTTGTGGAGTGCATCTAGCAACTGTGGCGAGAGCGGTTCGGCTTGGGCTCGTTTGGCGTTCTCCCGCGCGTGCACTGGGTCGGTTGTACCGATGATGGCCGAAGTGATCACCGGATGTGACAAGGTAAAGCGCAAAGAAAACGCCAGCGGATCGTCCCATGCCCCTTCGTCAGTCAGCAAGGAGCGCACGGGATCCCAGTAGGGACCAGCGTGGTAGTGCGGCGAGTCCCTGGGCAGCAGCCTGGCGTTGGCGATAGGGCGTTTGGCGACCACGCCCATGCCGGCACCTACGGCTGCTGGCAGCACCTCGTCCAGAGCGTCCTGATTGAGGATGTTGAAAGTCACTTGGAGCGCGTCGAAAACCCCCAGCGAGATCGCCTGCATGGCATCTTCACCGTCGCCGCTATAGCCTGTGTAGCGCACCTTGCCAGCGTCGCGCGCCCGCAGCAGAGCATCCGCGGCCTCGCCGGCGCGCAATATCTCGGCCGAACAGGTGTGCAGGAAGACGAGATCGAGACATTCGAGACCCATCCGCTCGAGCGACCGGTCGATGCTCCGGTCGATAACGGCGCGGGAATACGCCTCTCCCCCTCATCGCCGCCAGTGATGCAGCCGCACTTGGTGGCTATGACGAACTCGCCGCTGCGGTTGCCGAGATAGCGGCCGATGAGTTCCTCGCTTTGGGCGTAGCAGTCAGCGGTGTCGATGAAGGTGATGCCTAGATCGAGGAGGCTGTTCAACAGGCTCGCTATCTGGTCGAGGGGGGTGCCGTCGCCGATGCGTGCCGCTCCGAATCCATGGCGACTGACCTCGAGGTCGGTGGAGCCGAGTTTGGCGAGTTTTTCCATTCCAATACCTCATTTTCTCTTCTCTGCCCGGTTGAATTCATTGAATTTTCGCAACTTATTCGGCCTCGTCCAAACCCAAGCCCGTCAAATCTGCAATATGCCCTGCTTGCTCGGCTTCGTATAGCCGCCAGATCACGCGCAATCCCTGCAAGCTGCTTTTGCCGTCGGTCAGCGGCGTTTGTCCGGTCTCAATGCAATCGAGGAAATGAGCCATCTCGTTTTCCGTGTGTTTGCCCGGCTCTGCTTCGAACAAGACTTCCTCTTGGCCGCGCAGGATATGCACGAGTTTGCCGCCTGAGATATCGGCGTCGAGCATACCTTCGGTACAATGCGCGTGGATTGAGTAGCGCAACCGGGTGCCCCGCGCGCCCCAAGTGCCGAAGTGATAGCCTAGGCGGCCATCGGCAAATTCCATCGTCACATTGCTCGTGCCTTCGCGCTCCATCCACGGCGTGCCAAAATTGGTGCCCATGTGCATGCCGCACACAGGTCGCCCCAAAAACCAAAGCAGCAAATCGATGTAATGACAGCCGTGACTAAACAACTGCCCGCCGCCTAAGCGCTCTTGGCTCGAAGCCCAGTGACCGGGGGGATAGCGAGTGAGTTGCTCGGTCCAGATCGACACTTGAAATACATCGCCGTACGCGCCTTCATCTAACAATGCCTGCAAACGCTGGACAATGGGGTGAAAGCGCATGCAGTACGCAATCATCAGCACTTTGCCCGAGGTCGCCGATGCCGCAATCAGGTCTTGGCAGGCGGCTTCACTATTGGCCATGGGTTTTTCGAGCAAGACGTGAACGCCCGCATTGAGACACGCCTGTCCGGCGGAAGCGTGCAAATGGTGGGGTAGCGCGAGCAATACGGCGTCTACAGAGTCTAAAATCTCGCGGTAATCCGTCGCCACACAGGCCCCCGGAAATTGCTGTGCGACGGCTTCTGCGCGCTCGGGAACAACATCGACCGCCGCGGTCAATGCGACCCGATCGCTCAGAGTGTGAAACCGCCGCATGTGGGCACCCCCCATGCCGCCACAGCCGATCATACCCAGTTTAATCATGTTACCTGTCTCCCTTATGTGTAGGGATTATAAAGGGCCTTTGAGAGGGCAGGTCAAGCAGGGTAGGTGTCTTTGAGACGGCTTCGCTTGCGTTGGGGCGCTAGGGAACCACACCGCTGGACACACATCTAAAGGCCTTTTATAATCCCACCTATTCTTAACAATCCGTACCAAGGTAGTAGAGGTCACTCCTCTTCACTTAGGATGACAATCAGAAGCTAGACCAAGACGAGGATAGGTATGCAGATTACTGCAAAGGTGAACTTCGGGGAAGATCTCGGGCAGAACCTAGGTACCGTGTTTGAAGCCCGAGACAGCGATGGTCGGGTGCTGTTTGGTGCGGGGTTCATGGGGCTTTTCAACACGCACTTCCGCATGGACCGTTGGACACTTCAGTTCTTCGTCCGTCACGACGGCGGGGAGATGACGTACGAGAAGCTGCCGTTTCCATCCGACGACGGTGGCAACTATCTGTTCGACCTCGACGGCAAGGTCTATCAGTTCAGCGGTCAGCTCGATCGCACTGCGCGATGGTACGATGACGAATCCAATGCTTGGGTTGTCGATGAAAGGTTTGGCATCAAGGAGACGGCAAGCGGCGAGGGGATGATGCGCGTCGCCGGAAAACTGCTCCAGTTCAAGGGCGGCGAGGCATGGTGCGACGGCGCGAAGATCCTGATGCAGCCCGACGAGGGCCACTACCACCATTTCTATTACTCCCACGGCCACCTTGTCTTCTATCAGAACAACGATCCCGCATGGAGCAAGCTACATGCGGTTCCGTGGCGGCCGGGCGACGGTCCGCTCGATCTGGACAGGGCGATCACACTGGATCTGCGCTATGCGGGTGAAACCTCGTTCTCCGCTGGGCAGTTGGGCGGCGAGATCATTCAGTCCTCGAATGTCGGAGGGGTCTACGCCTTTGACGGCTCGGCATGGAGGATCATTCGCCAGTCTCAGACGGGCGTCAGCCACCAACTCTATTCGATGCTGAACTGGTATGATCGGATGCTGATCGGCCACTATCCGACTGGGAACCTGCTGGAATACGTGAAAAAGGGGACGACGCTGCGTCACTTGGAGGATTGGCCGCCGGTGATGCCCGGTGTTTCGACTGCTGTACGCGAGGCGCAGACAACCTGCCTGTTCGGGGGAGATGTGTACGTAGGGGTCTGGCCGTGGGCTGAGTTATGGCGTTACGACCACCCCGGCGACGAATGGAACTTTGTTCGCAGGATGTTCGAGCATCCCGCAATCACGGACGAGATGAACCACCCTTGGGAAGACCGGGTTACTGGCTACAACGAAATGCACGGCGCAGAGCTCGTCTGGAACGACTGGGGCAATCGAACCACGGGCCTGGCCCCGATGGGTGATTCGCTCTTCATCTCGACAAGTGCGAAGGGTTGTCCGGAACGGGACATGAGAATGGAGTTTTTGCACGACGACGAGGCCTGGAACGAGTATCGGACGGTGCATCGGATGCGCAAGCTGGGATGCGCCGCAGGTCCAGTGGCCTGGCGAGAAGGGGAAACCACACTGGAATTCATCGCTGATGGTGACCGGATTGCGATCGCCCAAGATGGTGCAGAGATCGCATCAGCGCCGGCCGATCCCAAAGTTGTCGCAAATGTGGAAACGGCGCCGATCGAATGGGGCAAGGGCATGTACGGACCCTTTGCGGGAGACGCGACGCCGCAGTGATGCTCCTGTGGCCTTAGGTATTCAATTCAGGGACAGGAGTAGGAGGACAGAGTTTGAGATCGCATCAGGAACAGGCCCGGGACGTTCCCATCGTTGAGGAAACAGACGTGGTCGTTTGTGGTGGGGGACCTGCGGGTGTGGCCGCGGCGATTGCCGCTGCCCGCCAAGGGGTAAAGACGCGGCTGATCGAGTTGCACGGCTGCCTGGGCGGCGTTTGGACCACGGGAGCGCTTAGCTGGATTATCGACTCGGCGAACAAGCCGGGGATCATGGCCGAGATCACGGCGCGGCTGAATCAGCGCGATGCTAGGCGGCTGCGACACGACGGCGGCAAGAACTACGCCTATGATGTGGAGGAGATGAAGCGGTTGCTCGACGATATGTGTCTGGAGGCCGGCGTCGATGTTCGGCTGCTGACGCGGGTTGTGGCAGCGGGACGCGATTCGGATAATCGGCTTTCCGTTGTCATCACGGAGTCGAAGGCGGGGCGCGAAGCTTGGCATGCCA
>JAPOYQ010000764.1 GCA_026706505.1 Gemmatimonadota bacterium | reverse complement strand
CACAGCAGAAACTCGGAATTGCGCCCCAAGATGTCGGCGAGGAAGGTGCGGTAACGCACGATCTGCACCAAGCGCCGACACAGGATGGGGTCGGCTTCCAAGTGGGAGAAAAGCCCCCGAGGGGTGCCGTACGCTATGGCCAAGCGCGTCAACTGCCGCAGCCCCTCGTCCGGCCAAGCTGTTGTGGCCAGTTCGGCCAACGCGAGGGCTGGCAGCGGCGCAGATTGCGGCGGGCTGCCGATCCGGTCCAAGATCTCTAGGGTTTGGACCGGATCGGCAAAACCCAATTGCTCTAGTGAATTCAGGGCTTTAGCCGCATCGGCGGTGAGGGCGCGACGGGCCAGTTCCAACGCGGTAGGCACTGCCGGAGCTTCAGAGGGCGTTTTCGCCGGTTTCGCCGGTGCGGATGCGGATAGCCTCGACCAATTCGGAGACGAAGATCTTGCCGTCGCCGACCTCGCCGGTAGCAGCCGACTCCATGATGGCTTCCACCGCTTCGTCGAGTTGACCATCACCAACGGCCAATTCAATGCGAATTTTGGGCATGAAGTCGAGTTGGTACTCAGCACCGCGGTAGATTTCACTGTGGCCGCGCTGGCGGCCGCAGCCGCGCACCTCGCTGACGGACATCCCGACGAGGCCAATCGCGGCCAAGGAACTTTTGACCTCGTCGAGTTTGAAGGGCTTGATAAAGGCCACGATGTTTTTCACGGCATCCCTCTCAACGAGGCGAAAAGCGGGGCTTGCGGCCGTAGCTTATGCCGTCGGGCGCCGGCATCTGGGCGACGCCGAGGGGCTGTTGTTGATTGCCGTGGATTGGGCCGATGCAACTGGCCGGAATTTCTTCGGTTAGCACGACCGCGCCGCGGGCAAAAAAGCGACAGCCCTCCTCGTGGGCCTTGGCCGCGAGAATTTCCACTACGCAGGGGGTGTCGCGTTGGTGACTGTGCGACTCGGCCGCCTCGCGCGTCAGGGATAAATGAACGTAGTAGCGATCGCCCGGGGAAATGCCCTCGCGAGCAAAGCGCTGGGCCGCGCTGCGGGTCGTGCCCATGTAGAGCCGCTCGGGTGGCGGGTCCATGGGCTCGCCGTCCATATCGACGAAAAAACTGTGTCCGTACAGCGCGCGGATGCCGAACTCATTCAACTCAAAGCGATACTGATCCGGGTCGTTGACAAGGTCGACGATTTCGGTTTCGGCCACCTCTGCGTAGCGTTCTTGTACTCCTTGTACCACCTGATCCAACGGCGCGTAGCCGTAAGCATCAATCTCCAGTCCAAATTCGTCGGGCCGATGCCTGAGCATCAGCGAAAGCAATTTGGAAATGCGACTTGTATTGGCCACTGCTCATCGCGTCCTTTCAGCATTAGCGCGCCGACCCAGAGGCCGGCGCGGTCTTAGGGGTTCCACTGTGCGCGATAAGCTTCAATGGCTTGGGCAACCGCCTCGTCGGATAGAGCGATGATTTGAGCCGCCAGCATGGCTGCATTGCGGGCATTGTCAATGCCGACAGTCGCCACCGGGATTCCCGGAGGCATCTGCACGATGGAGTAGAGAGAATCGACTCCACGGAGCGCACCCGAGGCAATGGGAACCCCGATGACCGGCAGAGTCGTATGCGCCGCCACCACTCCGGGCAGGGCCGCAGCTAAGCCGGCACCGGCGATGATCACCTTGAGGCCGCGGCCAGCCGCCTCGCTGGCCCAAGCAGCGGTGCGCTCGGGGTTGCGGTGGGCCGAAGATACGACCATCTCGTAGCCGAGGCCCAGCTCTTCGAGCACCGCCGCCCCCTTGCTCATGATGTCCTCATCCGAGGTACTGCCCATGATTACGCCGACGCGAATGTCTGCCATGTAAAAATGCCCTCCCTGCAAATTTTATCGCGCACAGTAACGATCAAGCGTTAAGATAAGCCAAATCGCCCGCGCGCGACAACCGCCCTAAGAGGCGTTCATCTTGCGGCGCAGGAAGGTGGGAATATCCAAGTCGCCAACTGCGGGACGCCCTGGATCCTCCTGATGCTCCTGGGGGATGTCCTGGCCGTTGCGCAGATACGTGGGCACGTCCAAGGAGGTGCCCCCATTGCCGACGAGGACCGGGCTGCCAATGGTCAGCGGATCCGACTCCACGTCCTGGGCCGACTCCTCTTGTTCGCGGGCTGGTGCCTCGGCTTCGCTGCCCTTGTTTAGGCTGAAGCCCGTGGCTATGACTGTCACGCGGATGTTCTCGGTCAAGCTGTCGCCGATTACGGTGCCGAAGATGATCTCGGCATCCGAGCCAGCTTCCTCGTTGATCAGCGACATGACCTCGTTGACCTCGTAGAGCGTGAGATTGGAGTCGGCAGCGATATTGATCAACACGCCCTTGGCACCGGCGATCGATACATCCTCCAAAAGTGGGCTGTTGATCGCCTTGCGAGCGGCCTCCACGGCTCGCTCTTCGCCGCTGTGCTCCCCGAGGCCCATAATCGCGTCCCCTCCCATGGAAATCACCGTGCGCACGTCGTTGAAGTCGAGATTGACCATGCCCGGGACCGTAATCAGGTCGGAGATGCCACGCGTGGCTTGCATCAGCACTTCGTCGGCCTTGAGAAACGCATCCTCGAGCCTAGTGTCGCGGCCGCAGACGGTCAGCAGACGCTGATTCTTGATGGTGATCAGGGTGTCAACTTGATCTTTTAGCTCGGCAATCCCGCTTTTGGCGTTCTTCATCCGCGGGCCGCCTTCCATTAGGAAAGGCTCGGTGACGATACCGACTGTCAGAGCCGCTTGATCGCGGGCGACTTCCGCAACTATGGGCGCGGCCCCCGTGCCCGTGCCGCCACCCATGCCAGCCGTGATGAAGATCAGATCCGAATCCTGTAGCTGTTTGGAGACCTTGTCGCGGTCTTCTTCGATGGCTTGCCGGCCCACTTCCGGGTCAGCACCGGCACCCAAGCCCCGCGTGACGCTGCCGCCAATGCAAATGGGGAAGTCGGCCCGCGAGGCCTCCAGTGCCTGCGCATCCGTGTTGACGGCGACGAATTCGACGCCGTGCATCCCGGACTCGATCATGCGGTTGATGGCATTTCCGCCGCTGCCACCAACGCCGACGACCTTGATTCGCGCCCGATGTTCGTTGTCGATTAACCTAATTGCCATGGGTATTCCTCCTTGATTTCGGGACCGGCACCGCTGCTAGTCTCCGTGGTTGTAACCACCTTTTTACGCGCCCGAATACTGAATCGAAGGAGTCTTCGACCAGCACCTGCGCTTCTTTTGGGTTTTTCCCCTGTTGTTGCTCCGCTCCGTAGAGGAGCAGGCCCAGCGCCGTAGCATATGGCGGGCTGGTCCACTCTGCGGCTTCCTCAAATCCGACCGGGACGCCGATGCGCACAGGCATGCCAAAGACCCGTTCGGCCAAGGCATCGACTCCGACGGTTTGCGCGCCTCCCCCCGTGAGGACGATGCCTGCCCCTAGCTCGACATCGGGCAACGCGGTATAGACCTGCTTGCGGGCTAGTGCCAATATCTCCTCCATCCGCGCCGCGACGATGAGACCAACAACCTCGCCAGACGCGGCCGCGCACTTGACCCGCTCGGCCTCGGTCCGCGTGGTGCGCAATCCAACGCCTATATCATTGGTCACGTTCTGTCCCCCCAACCCGATGACGCCCGAGTGGCGTAACCCTTTGCGAACGAAGACCACCACATCGGTCGTGCCGCCGCCAATGTCGATCAGACAGACCCCCATCTGCTGTTCGTCTTCATTGAGGACGGCGTAGCTCGAAGCAAGCGGACCGAGGACGACACTGCGCACATCAACGCCAGCGCGAAGGATGCTGTGGCAGATGTTCCGCACTGCGGTGACCGAACTAGTGACCACATGTACACTGGCCTCTAAGCGCACTCCATATTAACGGCAAATTCTTGGGGCAAAACGTGTAGCACCTCGCGGTCGAACGGCACCTTGACCACGCCAGCCGCAGCGAGGACTCGGGCGCGGTCCAGTGTTCCGATCCATCCGCCTTCGCCGCCGACGGCCACCATGCCCGTGCTGTTGAGGCTGGAGATGTATTCGCCAGCGATACCGGCGTACACCGAGTCGATTTCGACCCCAGCCATTAACTCGGCTTGGCGCATGGCCTCACCAATGGCGTCCATGGTCTTCTCCGCATCTACAATTGCCCCGCGCTGTATCCCCTCTGAGGGTTGCTGGCCTAGGCCGATAATCCGCAGCGGCCGCTCGGCGACCTGCTCGGCAATGACGACGCAGACCTTGGTCGTGCCCAAGTCTAGCCCGGCAATGATGGTGTTGTGCTCCTCGCCCCAGTTCATCCCGATTTGGCCTTCTTTTTGCCGACGACCATCTGGCCGGCATAGCGCAAGTCGATATAGGCCGGATCGGAATGGTTCTGATGGACGCGCGGCATCAGCTTGCGAATGGTGCGAAGCTGGCGGGCGGCTCCATTTGCGGGCAAGCGCACTTCGAGTCCGTCTCCCGCCAACTGCAAGCGAATGCCCGTCGCAGCTATCGGCTGGATACTGGCCACATTGAGACAGAATTCCGCATCCGCAGCTATGGCCTCCTCCCACCAGCGCAGTATGGCCAGCAGCGCGGAATCCGGCACTGCCACGCCCAGCTGCAGCGAGTTGGCGACGACGGACAGCCCGGATATAACGGGCAAATTGCGAGCGGTTGGGCCTACGGGAAGCAGGACGCCATCGAGACTAACCCCATAGGTCTGGCCCAAATCGACCCAAGCCACTTGACGATGCTCGACGATATCGACGGCAATGCGATCGGGCGGCTTGCGCACCACGAAGGCTTGTTTGACCCAATACATGGCCTCCAGCCGCTGCACGACCTCGTCTAAGTCGATGGCGAAGACGTTGCTACCGGCCGCAAGGCCGCTAGCGGTGCGCACGTCCTCCCCATTGAGCCGCTGCAACCCATCCACCTCAATGGCCTTGAGGCCAAATATGGAGACCTGGCCGAAGTAAGTGGCTACCTGATAGGCCGCCAAGGTGCTGCCCGTGGCCAAGATTGAGAGTGCCATCCAAGGCCAGCGAGTCTTGGGCCGGCCTTGCTCCGCCGCAGTTGGCCGCTTCTTGCTCGTCTTGGTCTTCTTGCGGTTCACGAGCGCTCTCCGTCCGCCAAGGCCGCGATTAGTTCCGCAGCCGCCTCGCCGATATTGCCAGCTCCCATCGCCAGCACTAAGTCTCCCCGGCGGCAGATATCCACCAAGTGGGCGACGAGTTGCGATTTGTCGGGCAGGTACTCCACGGCTTTGTACCCGCGGGCGCGCAAGGCTTTTGCGATTAGCTCGGAGTCCACGCCCGGCAGGGGGGACTCCCGCGCGGCATAGACTGCGGCTAGTACCACGCAATCGGCCGTGGCTAGCTCGCGGGCAAAGGCCGTGGCCAAGTCGCGGGTGCGCGAGTACAGGTGAGGCTGAAAGACGGCAATAACCCGGCGACCGCTCTGTCGCGCGGCAGCTAAGGCCGCGGCCAATTCAGTTGGGTGATGGGCATAGTCATCCACGACTAGCACGCCAGCGAATTCTCCCTTGCGCTGAAAGCGTCGGTCCGCTCCGCCAAACTGCTCCAAGGCGTCGGCGATAGCCGCAAACTCCACCTGTAACGCGCAGGTCAATGCCGCGGCCCCAGCAGCATTGCGGACATTGTGTACTCCGTGGACCTGCAACTCGATTTCGCCCAACTTTTGCCCGTCGAAACACAGGGCAAACCGGCTGCCCCAAGCCCGTTCTTCAAGTTCGGCAATCCGATAGTCGTTGTCGCCATCCATGCCATAGGTCTGATGGGGGCGCTGCAAGCCGGCCAGCACTCGCTCTCCGACTAATCCATCCCCAGCTAGTACGCTGCGGCCACAGAAGGGCAGACGCGCGAGAAATTGGCCGAAGGCCTGCTCGAGGGCCTCCAAGCTGCCATAGTAATCGAGGTGTTCAGCATCTACACTTGTCACGAGGGCCAAGCTCGGATACAGATGCAAGAAGCCGCCGGCAAACTCGTCGGCCTCCACCACGAAAACCTCGCCGCTTCCCAACTCGGCCTGCGGCCGCCCGTTGATCCAGCCCCCAACCAAGACCTGGGGATCAAGGCCAGCGCGACGCAAGATCGCCGCCGCCATCGAAGCAGTCGTCGTCTTGCCATGGGTACCAGCTACGGCGAGGGTCAACGGCGCGCGGGACAGCTCCCCGAGCACCTCGGCCCGGCTCGCCGTGGGAATGCCCTCTTGCTCAGCCGCCTGCCGTTCGGGATTGTCAGCCGGCACGGCGGCCGAATACACCACTAGATCCACGCCTTGTACGAACTGGCCATCGTGTCCGACCGCGACGGCAAATCCCTCTTGGCGCAGTAGTGCAACGCTGCGCGAGTCAGTCTGATCCGATCCGCTTACCACGCAGCCCTTGGCTGCTAGGAGCCGGGCCAAGCCCTCCATGCCCGCTCCGCCGATGCCGACTAGGTGGACGCGGCGATATTGGTCCAAGAGCGTCTTCATCGCTGCCAATGCACTAAGCTCTCTTGGTGTTTAGGGGCCATGTGGGCAACCCCCAACAAGATGCCCACTCCCGCCATGTTCCCTATCAGTGACGAGCCTCCGTAGCTGACAAAGGGCAGCGGCAAGCCGGTGGTAGGTAATACCCCGACAACTACGCCGATATTCAGCAGAGCGTACACCGAAATCATTGCCGTAATGCCGACGGCGACCAAAAAGCCATACGCATCACCGGCGCGGGCTCCGATGCGTAGCCCGTAAAACGAGAAAGCCGCGAAAAGCCCGCTAACGGCCAGTGTACCCACAAGCCCCATTTCCTCGCCAATGACCGAGAAGACAAAATCCGTGTGTGGCTCGGGTAGGTAGTGCTCTTTTTGCATGCTGTTGCCCAAACCCACCCCCAAAAGACCGCCGTTGCCCATGCCCCAGAGCGACTGCTTGAGTTGATAGAAGCCATCCGGATCGCGTTCTGGATCAATAAAGTTGATCAAACGGCGCATCTGATAACTCGAATGTATCAGGGAAAGCCCAATGCCCAACAGCGCGAGCAAGCCGGCCCCGGCCAAGTGGTGCAAGCGCATTCCGCCGACCCACAGCATGATCAAGGCAATCAGCCCCAGCGCAATAGCCGTCCCCAAGTCGGGCTGTAATAGGATGAGTACGAGAGCGACGCCGACGACCAACAAACGGGGGACAAATCCGCGACCAAAGTCGTGTAGCTCGTCGCGCTTGCGCACCAGGACATCCGCCAAGTAGAGCACCAGCGCCAGTTTGGCAAATTCAGCCGGCTGAAAGGCCACGCCACCGCCCAAGGCCGGAATGCTCAACCAGCGCTGGGCTGCGCCGTGGCCCCATGCCAAGACCAGCAAGAGCGACAAGAGGGCCAACAACATGATGGGGCGCGAAAGCCGTGCCCACCAATGCAAAGGCAGCCGCGAAAACGCGAGCATGAGCACCAAGCCGATGAGGACGCGGATGGATTGCTTCTTTAGAAAGAGGCCCGAGTCGCCAAAACTCACGTTCGCCAAGACGGAACTAGAGCTATAGACCATGCCCAGCCCCAGACCTACCAGCATCAGGCAGATCAGCAACACGAACATGCTGTCGCGCTGAACAGCTATCATCCGCAAGGAACTCTTAGGTTGCTAGGGGATTGAGAATGCGCCCGGTGGGAGCGAGCTATCCCAACTGCTGCAGAATGCGCTCGACGATTCGGTCAAAGGCCATGG